>BLMJ01000090.1 GCA_011960625.1 Lachnospiraceae bacterium
AGGTAAGGCTGTCGCGGGGGCGTTCGCTGCTCAAAGAAAAATTACGGGAGGAATGGGACGATGACGAATAAGGAAAAATATAAACAGGCGTTTTCGGCGCTGCATCCCCCCGGTGATATTTCTGTGGAGGTGGAAAGAATGGCTATTATGAGTAGGAAGGCAAAATTTAGGACGGCAGCGGCAGCAGCGGCGGCATGTCTGGCGGTGGTTTTTGGAGGCGGTATGGCATATGCGGCGGATGTCGGAGGGATCCAAAGGACGGTCCAGCTCTGGATGAACGGAGAGATGACGAACGCGGAGTTTATCTTTGACGGGGAGGGGAATTATAGGATTTCTTATCCTCAGGAGGATGGATCTGAGGGAGAGCTTGGAGGAGGAGGAGTTGCGTTTGATGAGGACGGGAACGAGCGTCCGCTGACGGAGAGTGAGATTCTGGAGGAATTGAATAGTCCGGATGTGGTTTATGAGGACGACGGGACGGTGTGGGTATACTATTATGACCAGAAGATTGAGATTACGGACCGGTTTGAGGACGAGATATGCTATGTGGAGGTTTCTAAGGATGGAGAAACTTTATATATGACGGTGAAATACAATGGCGGGTATGCCGTCAGCCCCCATAAGTATGAAAGTCCGAAGTGTTTTAATAATTAGAGGTAATCAGATAGGGAAAGCCGGCAAAGCAGAGGGCGCTTTGGCTGGCTTTCGTTCATTTCCTGTCTTTTTTTATATTCTCTAATATACGGTTCTGCTTACGGACTTCCAGCATCAAACTAATATAATAGACGACGGCCCCGATGAAGTAGGGGATGGAAAACGACAGAATCATGTCCCGATATCCGTTGGGATGAACGTCCGTAATATAAGACGCGGCTTTTAAGGATATCAGGATGACGGCGACGGCAACCACATATTGGATGATTACCATAGCCAAAGGGGAAAATCTTTCCAGCCTGTAGTGCTGTGAAAGAACTAAAACCCCTAATATGCTCAGTAAAAGACATAAAAACATATTTAACTGTGTGGGATTCATCTCTCTGGTTTCAAGGACTTCCAAGACAGCCAGGGTTATGGAAATTACTGTATAAGTCATGCAGACCACGGGGAACACATTTTTCTTATTGATCAGCTTCATTTTAGAATCCTCCTTGGTTCATCATGTTGAGAAATGAGTTGAATTTGGCCTTATAGCTTCTATTTATCTGGATTTTTTCACCGTTGTCAAGCAGAGCTACGACGCGCATATTGAGCGCGGGTTTTAAGGCGTTGATTTTATAAACATTCAATACGGTTGACTTGTTTACCCGTATAAAGCCAAGTTCAAAATAGGCGTTTTCCAAATCCTGCAATCGAAGGTCGTCTATCTGTACGACCTCATGCTCGAGATAGGCAAAGATTTTTTTGTCGACGGACTCAAAATAATATACTTCATTCAAGGAAAATAAGATTTCCCGTTCATTTGTTTTCCCTGAAAGTCTCAATCGGTGTTTCTTTAAAAAATCTAAAATATCGGTTACTTCTTGCGTCTTTCTGCGGTAATAAAAATCGATTCGGTCTTCGAGGATATCGTCTTGCTGGTATTCATTTATTTTCAATTTTTATTCCCCTCCCTGAAGCGTATTATAACATAAACATAAGCGCAATCGCTATATAAGATATTTTGAAATCCTTATGAAAGACCATGTAAATGCTTCCGAATAAAAGGGCTTGAGCGACGGAAAAGATTCCCGTTGAAGCGTCCTGTGTGAGAATGTGGACCAGTCCCCAGGTAGCTGCAAGCAGTACGCCTCCATAGGGAAGCCATTTCGTCTTGCCAAACCAATTCTCAAACGCTGTTTGCCCGTGGGCTATGATCAATGTGATGAGCAGGCTTTCAAAGGCGTAATAAATGTACTGGGTGAAAAACCTGCCGGCGCCAAGATTGGACCATTCTATGATTGGCTTGAAGCCTCCCCAAGAAATGGTCGTATAAATGATGGATGCAAAAACGATGATAAGGGCCGGTATGAAGTTTTTGCTTTTGGTTTCGCTTCGGGGAAGGGCAGGCAATTGTTTTGCTAAAAAACATTCCAACACCTCCCCATATGAAACTGATGATTATCCAATGTGCGAGCTGTTTCATCATTGACCATGCTCCGGAAGTCTGTCCGTATAAATTCGTTTCAACCATCAGCAGAACTGCTTCAAGTCCTAAGCCGCCAAAGGCATAGAATGCATATCCAATAGAATCTGTTTTTGTTTTCTTCATAGCTTATACCTCTCTTTCTGCCTGTATTATAGGACGATTGTTTTTTTCCTGCAATATACCGCCTACCGTCTTGCGGTTTGAGAGGACTAAGATGCGCAAAAACTCCTTTGAACAGGGGTGGAGGTGTGAATATTTCTATGGCTCTGCCAGGACAGAGAGCCCGATTTTGAAATTTTGGAACCGTCTTGACGAAAGGATAAAATGTGAATAGAATAAAAATGAAAAAGTGTAAGCGTAGGGTAAAAAGAAGGGGGGAAGGGTCATGGAGCAGCTCTATAAATATCCGAGAACCAGACATCTTGAGGGGTCCAGAGAGCAAGTGGGCGATGAGGATTTGAAATGTGTAAAGTTTTCTGAAATTCAAGGGAAATATTTAGTTCTTGAGGAGAAGGTGGATGGCGCGAACTGCGGCGTTAGTTTTGGCCGAGACGGGAAGATGTATCTGCAGAGCCGCGGACATTTTCTCAATGGCGGGTATGGGGAACGTCAGTTTGACTTATTTAAGTTATGGGCGGGATGTTTTGAGGACAGGCTGCACCGATTATTGGGTGACCGGTATGTGATGTACGGAGAATGGCTGTATGCGAAGCATACGGTATTTTATGACCGTCTGCCCCACTATTTTATGGAGTTTGACATATTTGACAAAAAGGAAAAGCGTTTCTTTTCTACACGGAAACGAAGGGAATTTTTAAGTAAAACGCCATTTGTACAATCGGTACGTGTGTTGGCAGAGGGGAATTGCGAGACATTGGGTAAAATTGAAAAATGGATTGGAGCGAGCCTTTTCATTTCCGAAGCTCCAAAACAAAGCCTCTATATGCAATGCCAAAAGAACAAGGTTGATTTTGAAGCGACGGTCCGCCAGACGGATTTGACGGGAGTGATGGAAGGAATCTATATTAAGGTGGAGGACGGGGACTATGTGACCGACCGGCTGAAATATGTGCGGGGCTCTTTTCTTAATACAATTTTAGATTCGCAGAGTCATTGGGTAAACCGTCCAATTGTAGAAAATGTTCTGGCAGATGGGGTAGATTTATTTGATATGCAGGAGGGAGTGGACGCAGATGGAGGGGAAAATTCTTGAGGGAATCCGTAATAGCGATTTTTCTTTGGAGTGGCTGACCAGTCGTTGTCCTGAATTATCTAAGCTGAAAGAAGTTTTACAAAATCCGGAGTATCATGGGGAAGGAGATGTTTACCGACATACAGAAATGGTATGCAGGGAGTTGGTGAAGCTCCCTGATTGGCAGAAAGAGGGGAAAAAAGAACAGGAGCTTCTGTTCCTTGCCGCGGCATTCCATGATATGGGGAAAGCTGTCTGTACGAAACAGGAGGATGGAATATGGGTTTCACCAAAACATACAATAGCCGGAGAAAAGGATTTTCGCAGGTTTGCCTATCGTGAGGCGAAATGTTTTGACTTGACTTTTTGTGAAAGAGAAACGGTGGCGAAACTGGTTCGGTTTCATGGTCTGCCGCTTTGGTTTTTGGCAAAGGGGAGGATGGAGTTTGATTTGTTGAGGGCGGCGGAGAGTATCCCGCTTCGACTTCTGTATTTGCTGTCTAAGGCGGATGTACGGGGACGTATTGCACAAGAAGCGGGGCGGATGGAAGAAGAGGTGGAATTATTTGCAGATTATGCGAAAGAATTAAATGTGTGGGAGGGACCTTATGCATTTGCAAATCCGTTTACCAAATATCAGTATTTCCATAAGGAAGGCTTGTGGCAGGGCGCCAAACTGTTTGACGATACAGAATTTGACGTGATACTGATGTCAGGGCTTCCGCTGGCGGGGAAAGACAGTTGGATTGAGAAGAATGGAAGGGGGATGTCTGTGATTTCTCTGGATGCAATCCGCGAAGAGCTGGGTGTGCCGCCGACGAAGGGGACGGGCAAGGTGGTTCAGATTGCTTTGACACGGGCGCGGGAGTATCTGCGCAGGAAAGAGCCGTTTATCTGGAATGCGACAAATCTCATTCGGGAAACAAGACAGAAGCTTATAGGACTTTTTTCTGGGTATGGGGCCAGGGTGCATCTTTTGTATCTGGAAACTCCTTACCAAGAACTGCTTGCCAGGAACCGGAAGAGGGCGCGGCATATCCCAGGGCCTGTGTTGGAGGAAATGATTGGAAAGCTGGAGGTTCCGGCGTCCTGGGAAGCCTATGAAGTGAAGTGGATTGTTTCCTGATGCATTTGATTTGTTATATCATTCATTGAGGCATTTTATTAAGGTATTTTATACTAAAATGGTTGACAAGAAAACTTGACACATATATAATAGAGGTGACAAGAAAACTTGACGGTCTAAAAAGCGAGGTGCTACATATGGATAAAGATGAAGTATTGCGTAGAGCACAGGACAAGAAGCCAAGTAAGTTGGACGAGATGGAACTGGATATTTTGAACAAAGGGTGTAAGGTCGGATTAATAGCTGGGCTGGCAGCCTGCCTGATTGAGATGGTAACTAAGATAATAGCCGGTATCCCTTACTATGATGTATATGCTATTTACTGTTTTATGGCTGGCGGACAATTGATATACAGATGGGTAAGACTGAAAAGGAAGAGTGATTTATGTTATGGAATTTTATGGTACGGGTTGGCAATCGGTTTCTTTGCAGGTTATTTGATTGAAATTTTCTGACGGTGGCTGTATGGAGACAGAATTAATATTAAGAAATAACCTAAAACAGGCAAGAATGGATAAAAAGTTGTCCCAGAACGAGCTTGCCAAGTTAGTAGGGGTATCCCGCCAGACCATCAGCTCAATCGAGACAGGCGTATTTAATCCCACGGCAAAATTAGCATTGATTTTGTGTATTGCGTTAGATAAAAAGTTTGAGGAACTATTCTACTTCTGAGAGTTTCTTTGGAATTTTATTTCTTGGACAAGGGGCTGGCGGTCAATGCCGATTTTAGCCCCTTGGTGTGTAGAAAAATTATGATACCGGCTATTTCCTGCAATATACAGCAATGGCCTGTTTTACAAAATCAGCAGTTCCATCTCCGCCTACTTTGTCAATGTTGTTCTTGAAGCGTTCATCAGATACATACGTTTCCCCCAAGCCGCTAAGGATTTCATCTGTACATACATAGTAGTTATCGGTTATAAATTTCTGTAATGCAGAGATTTTCATTTGTACTTCGTCGGCATTAGGAGTTAAATGCTTTAATTCGCCTAATTCAGAAAACATTGTCATTAATTCTTTGGCAAGCTTGCCATAACTATCTTTATTTCGAGCAATATCCTTTTGTTTGTACTCTTGATACGCTTTTGTATTGCCCCATTTTGCCTTGACCTCCGCCTCATACTTGTCAATTTCACTCTTGTCAAAAACCTCAAAATTCATTGTCATTACTCCTTTCTTTTGTAGTTCACGGGTAAAGGTAATCAGTTCTCCGAGATGTTTATATTGTAATTCTAACAATCTAATTTGCTGAGCAATTGCTTCTGACGGGTCAAAATTAGGGCTGTCAAGAATTACTTTGATTTCTTTTAAAGGAAACTTTAATTCACGAAACAATAAAATATTTTGCAAACGGCTCAGCGCTGTATCGTCATACATCCGATAGCCGGCTTCGGTTACTTTCGTAGGTTTTAAAAGTCCGATTTCATCATAATAATGAAGTGTGCGGGCGGTAATTCCAGTCAATTTAACAACCTCATGAACAGACATAGTTTTTTTTAACATTCCCAAAGTCCTCCTCGGCATCTAATATTTCATTTGTGGGTGAAAGTGTCGCTTCAACCACACTTTTACCAATAATCCCTCGCTAATTATCATTTCCCTAAGAGTAATATCTTTTTTCCATATTTTTGAATATACATCGTCTGAACGCACAGCAGATACTTTCATATCTTTTGCTCCTTTCCCATTTGCCTATATCATAAACTATGACGTAACGTAAGAGTCAAGGGGTAATTTAAATGAGGATATAAACTTTTCCGGTATCATCATAACGGAGGGCAAGACGTAACATCTTAAAGAATTTCTTTCGAATAAATTAAGAATCCCTTATCTACCCGGAGAAGTCTTAGTGTGCTGGCTGAATATAATGCGGTCAGTACACTAGGTATTTTGAGCTGACTGTCCATCCATATACCGCCCCGGATAGATGTGTATGTAAGGGATAAATTTATTATAGGTTTTTTAATTTGTTAATTCCATATCATGGGATAAACTGTGATTTTTTTGGGATAAACAGGAAAGTATAGACATGTATTTTTTGTGCAAAATCTGCATTGTTGTTGTAAATCTCCCAAAATCGGGGGATTTTATCTAATATAAAAATAGTGCTTAAAGAGAGGCGTGTATCTGGTGAACGAAAAAAGAGGTGGATCTTGTTGATTTCCATTATGTTGGAAGCATTTATCTGAAAACAACTGCACAGAAATTTCTTGTGCGGTTAGAAAAATTACAGAATCAGGAGGAGTTTTATCTATGAAGGTATTTTCAATTGTATTTGGGGTATTGATTGCTATATGTGGGCTTTCTTGCATATTTACCCCGTTAATCACATTTCTGGAGGCAGGCTATTTTCTTGTAATCCTGCTATTCGTCTATGGGACTGTGGGAATTATTCGGTCAGTTTCTAGTCGGACGTATGGGATGGACTTTGTGTTCAATATCCTAAGTATTATTCTGGGCGTCGTGATTCTGGCGGTGCCAAAACTGAAATTGATGACAGACGGCGTGCTGCTCTATCTCATGGCGTTTTGGTTCATGCTGCAAGGTATCATCAATATCTTCCGGTCTATGCGCCAGAAGAAGGCGGTAAAAGGGATTGGATGGGTTTGGACGCTGACGCTTGGAATCCTTGGACTTTTGGTGGGTATTTATTCCGTAATTCATCCGAGGCTGTTGGTGCTGACCTTTGGTATCCTTGTAGGGGTATATTTTATTGAAAGCGGTATCAGCATGATTGTGATGGCGCAGGATATCACAAGGGATGAGGAATAAAATGGTATATAGGTTTAAATTTGGAGACAGGCTTTCGGAGATGAGAGCATGGAAGTATTGATGTTTTTATTTATACTTAAATATTGTTGAGAAGTAGAGGAAGGTGGTATATACTACAAAATAAGAATTTTTACTTTTAAAACGTTTTATACCAATTTTGGAGATTAAATGGGAGTTTGAGAGTAAATAAAATAGACAGGGAGTGAGAATTACGTGTCAAGAGTGAAGAAACGTTGGGAGGATGAACAGCTTCTCCATATAGGAAGAGGTACATCCCACACAGATTTTAGCAGAAAACCTGAGGAAGATTGCCGAATTTCCCTAAACGGAAACTGGCAGTTTCTTTATCTTAAAGCTCCGGAATATTCGCCGGAAGGCTTTGAAGATGCTAACTATGACGACAGTGGGTGGGAAACTATTGAGACGCCTTCATGTTGGGAAATGAAGGGCTATGGGCAGATGCATTATACGGATGTGTGGTATCTGTTTCCTGTGAATCCGCCCTTTGTGCCTTCCGAGAATCCGACAGGGATTTACCGAAGAACGGTGAAGGTTCCGAAAGCTTGGGATGAAAAGCAGAAGTTCTTAAGGTTTGAGGGGGTAGGCAGCGCCTTTGACCTGTGGGTAAATGGGTATCATGCTGGTTACAGCAAGGGAAGCCGTCTTTCATCAGAATTTAATGTTTCAGATTATATGCATCCTGGTGAGAATCAGGTTACGGTCAGGGTGTACAAATGGTCTGACGGAACTTACCTTGAGTGTCAGGATATGTGGTGGTACGGTGGTATTTATCGAGATGTGACGTTAGTTGCCAGGCCGAAATTTGGGATCGAGGATTATGTCGTTGAGGCTGGGCTTGACGACAATTATAAGGAAGGAATATTAATCCAAAATATTGCGGCGGCAAAGGAGGCGGACCATGTACAATGGCGGCTTGAGGATGGAGATGGAAGGGAAATTGCTTCTGGAATTGAGAAGTTAGAATGTGGGTGTGGGAAAATCCGAACTAATGTGGGTGAGGTTCATGCCTGGAGTGCAGAAATACCTGCGCTTTATCGGGTAAATCTTAAGTTATGCGGAAAGAAAGGCTTGGAGGATGTTATGGACGAGGCCGAGGTGATTACCGGTTTTCGCAAAGTAGAGGTTCGAGGTTCTAATTTTCTTGTAAATGGGAAGCCAATTCTGATAAATGGCGTTAACCTGCATGATTTCAGCCCGTCAGGAGGTGCGGTTGTATGCCGAAAAACGGTGGAGGACCAGCTTTGCATGATGAAGCGGTACAATATCAATGCCATCCGTTGTGCACATTATCCAAAGATGCCATATTTTTACAATCTGTGTGATAAATATGGTTTTTACGTGATTGATGAGGCAGATCTGGAAACTCATGGGTTTGAATGGATTGAGAGATATGAGTGGCTGAATAATGAGGAGAGTTGGCGGGAGGCATATATTGATCGCGCCCTGCGTATGGTAAAGGAGCATCGGAATCATCCCTGTATCCTAATGTGGTCCTTGGGAAATGAGTCTTCGGTGGGAAAGAATTTTAATGCGTCGGCAGAGGCGATCCGCAGGTTGGATACTTCACGGTTAATTCACTATGAGAGTGACTATGGAGCGGATATTACAGATGTCTATTCTACAATGTATACCAGGCTTGACGGTCTTTTAAAGATTGGCGAGAGTAATGACTGCCACGGAAAGCCCCATATCCTGTGTGAGTATGGACATGCTATGGGGAATGGTCCTGGAAATCTTGAGGAGTATCAGAAATTATTCAGGAAGTACGATAGGCTTCAAGGGGGATTTATCTGGGAATGGTACGACCATGGAATAAAGAAACAAGATAAGGATGGAAAGACGACTTGGTGGTATGGCGGTGATTTTGGAGATGAGCCCAATAATTCAAACTTTTGTATGGACGGCCTGCTGCGGCCGGATGGCACGGCCTCTACAGGGCTTCTGCATTACAAACAGGTGATTGCACCAGTAAGGGCAGAGGCAGTGCAGTTATCGAAGGGACTAGTGAAGGTCAAGAATCTTTATGATTTCAAGGATCTAAGTAATGTGGCGATGGAGTATCAGATTGTACATGATGAGACGGTTGACGCTTCGGGAAGGATTGAGGAATTGTGTGCAGAAGCAGGGCAAGAGACTCTGGTAAAGATTCCTTATAGGCTAGGCAGGAGAGAGCTTGGAAGCGACTATTATCTAAATCTGTCTTTTGTGTACAAAAATGCTGTAAATTATGGACCTGCCGGAGCTGAGATTGGCAGGGAGCAGTTCCTGCTGCCGGTCTATGGCGTGGAAATGAAGGAAGAGTGGGATTCGGTATTGCCTAACGGAAAGGAAACTAATTTAAGCAGCAGCGCTATGGAAGAGAAAACAGCAGATTCTTTCGGTTATGTGGAAAGAAAGGAACTTGTACTTAAAGAAACGGCAATCCAAGCAGAGATTATTGGTGAAGGATTTGAAGCTGCCTTTGACAAAGTGACAGGAAGGCTTATCAGGTACGAGGCAGAGGGAAAGAGATTGATTTTATCAGGACCGTCGATGAATTTATGGCGTGCCCCTATCGATAATGATATGTATAAGGTGAAGGAGTGGAAGGATAAATATTTTCTGCACAGACAGCAGGAGCAGTTAGAGGAATTTCTGATAGAAAAAGACGGAAAAGAACTATTTGTAAAGGTGCGTACACACTTTTCACCGCTAAGTATGGCCTTTGGATTTAAGGTGTGTTACCTTTGGCATATCAGAAGAAACGGGGAGCTTAGGTTATCGCTGGATATGAAGGGATTCCGGTATAGCAGCTTCATGCCGGAATTTATTCCGCGTATTGGGATTGAGATGTTCCTTCCCCATGATATGAAAAATATTGTGTGGTACGGTCTTGGACCGGAGGAGAATTATTGTGATATGAAAGCGGCGGCTTTGATGGGCGTTTACCGGAAAACAGTGGAGGAGATGCATGTTGAGTACGCGAAACCGCAGGAAAACGGACATAGAGAAGAGGTGCGCTGGCTTGGGGTTGGAGACGGTGAAAAGTGCCTTTTGATTTGTTCGGAAAAGGGAATAGGGATGGATGTACATGATTACACCATAGAAGCGCTGGAGCGCGCTCGTCATGTTGGTGAGATTGAACGCTGTAAGGAAACGGTGGTTCATTTGGATGCGAAACATTCTGGTGTGGGAAGTAATTCCTGCGGCGAGGAACAAATGTATGTGAATAAAACAAAACTCAATGATTATTCTATGAGGCTTGTATTGAAATGTGTAGAATGTGAATCTATTATTGAAGAAAGTAAGAAAATCAGGGTGAAAAGGGAGGAACATAGGTGAAAAGAGAGTTAGTGATTGTGTTGGATTTTGGGGGACAGTATAACCAGCTTGTGGCGAGACGTGTCCGGGAGTGCAATGTGTATTGCGAGATTTATTCTTATAAAACGGAGCTTGAGAAGATTAAGGCGATGAACCCGAAGGGGATTATCCTGACAGGAGGGCCTAATAGCTGTTATGAGGCGGATTCTCCCACGTATTCTAAGGAGCTTTTTGAGTTGGGGATTCCGGTTCTGGGGCTTTGTTATGGGGCGCAGCTTATGATGCATGTGCTTGGCGGAAATGTGGCGCGTGCGGATGTGCGGGAGTATGGCAAGACGGAGGTCCTGGTGGACAAGAGGGATTCGGAGATTTTCCGGGGCGTTTCGGATAAGACGGTGTGCTGGATGAGCCATTTCGATTCTGTTTTTAAGGTGGCGCCGGGATTTGAGATTACTGCCCATACGGCGGACTGTCCTGTGGCGGCGGCGGAAAACGCTGATGCGGGACTGTATGCGATTCAGTTCCATCCGGAGGTGCTGCATACGGAGGAAGGGACGAAGATGCTTTCGAATTTCGTGCTGGATGTGTGCGGATGTGCGGGTGACTGGCGGATGGATTCGTTTGTGGATGAGTCGGTGCGGCAGATTCGGGATAAGGTTGGAAATGGAAGGGTTCTCTGTGCGTTGTCGGGCGGGGTGGATTCTTCCGTGGCGGCGGTCTTGCTTTCTAAGGCGGTCGGGGAGCAGCTTACCTGTGTGTTTGTGGATCATGGGCTGCTTCGGAAAAATGAGGGTGATGAGGTGGAGGCTGTGTTTGGCCCAAAGGGGGAGTATGATTTGAATTTTATCCGGGTTCATGCGCAGCAGAGGTTTTATGATAAGCTGGCGGGTGTGTGCGAGCCGGAACAGAAGCGGAAGATTATCGGGGAAGAGTTTATCCGTGTGTTTGAGGAGGAAGCGAGGAAGATTGGTGCGGTGGATTTTCTGGTGCAGGGGACGATCTACCCGGATGTGGTGGAGAGCGGCCTTGGCGGGGAGTCGGCTGTGATTAAGTCTCACCATAATGTGGGCGGGCTGCCGGATTATGTGGATTTTAAGGAGATTATTGAGCCGCTTAGGGATTTGTTTAAGGATGAGGTCAGGAAGGCGGGGCTTGAACTGGGGATTCCGGAGTATCTGGTGTTCCGTCAGCCGTTCCCGGGACCGGGGCTTGGCGTGCGGATTGTCGGGGAAGTGACGGAGGAGAAGGTAAGGATTGTGCAGGATGCGGATGCGATTTACCGGGAGGAGATTGCGAAGGCGGGGCTTGACCGGGGGCTTGGACAGTATTTTGCGGCGCTTACGAATATGCAGAGTGTTGGGGTGATGGGGGATGAACGAACCTATGACTATGCGGTGGCGCTGCGGGCGGTGGATACGGTTGACTTTATGACGGCGGAGGCGGCGGAGATTCCGTATGAGGTGCTTAAGAGGGTTATGGGGAGGATTATTAATGAGGTTAAAGGGGTGAATCGGGTGATGTATGATTTGACGAGTAAGCCGCCGGGGACGATTGAGTTCGAATAAGTTGAAAAGTCGAAAAAATCCAGTGTTTATGCGAGTTTTCGGACTTTAGAAAGGTCTTTTGATAACAAATTGATAATGGTCATTTCAGTGGCATTATTCTTGTTGTCTGGTGGTTTACAGGTGGCAGAATGATTTTTAAACGGTTTGGATGACTGAAATAAATCCATATTAAAATGCCCTTAGCTGTGGGTAGGAACACATGGCTAAGGGCGTTTTTGTCGTTTTTATAACACGGTGGGCAACCATTTCGGTATTTAGTAGTTAATCTTTTAAGCGGTCTTTGAACTGTTCAGCCAAGGTATCGCTTAATTCCTTAGAGGGGACTTTCGCCCAATGCTGTGAAGTATCAAATTTCGGATACTGATACCGCCACTGGTCATATTCCTCTTGGGTGATTTCTTTATTAGCGAGCCTTGCCGCCTGTTCCTGCCAAGCGGTGAGCATTTGCAGTAAATCATCGGCGGCTTTGCACTTGCCTTTATTGACATGCAGACAGATTTCCCCGCCTGTTTTACAGACAGTAAGACCGTAGATGTCCTCAAGGGCAAATAGAGTGTGCATAAGCCCGATTTGACTGTCTATATCGGGTATGTCAAGAGCCTGCGGTGCAACGTCAAGAGCCTGTGCCAGTGAAGCGGTAAGCTCTGTTTTCGGTTTGCGTGAGCCTGTCTCATATTGTGCAAGGCGTACATCTGCACTTCCTTCGGGAAATCCGACAAGCATACCAAGATACTTCTGCGTCATGCCCCGCATGATTCGGAAAAAATGTATTCTTTCACCAATCGCCATAATGTTTCACTCCTTGTTCCTATTTTTATAAGGAGTATAGCATATATGTTTAATGACAGTCAATAGGAAATAAAGCAAAAAAGTTTAATATTTTCTTGCAAACCTATTGACAATAGCAAAAATGCTTAATATAATAAATTAAAACTAAGCAAAAATGCTTATGAATAACTGAATGACCGTATAAATGTGATACTTTGCGAGGACTTTCCGAAAAGAAACGAGCAAGATAACGCCGCTGAAACAGGGGCAGGAACGGAATTTAGAGAAAACGGCACAACAAAATTTATGAAAGGAATGATTCTATGGAGAACAAATTTATTCGTGTAGACGAGGTGGCTCAGGAACTTTCGGTATCAAAACCTTATGCTTATAAGCTGATTAAAAAGTTAAATAATGAGCTGAAAGAAAAGGGATTTATTACGATTGCTGGAAGAATCAATCGCCAGTATTTTTATGAGAGGCTCTACGGGGCAGGAAAGGGGGAATGGTAAATGCCAGTATTTAAAAATGAGGGGAATGGAACTTGGTATGTAATGGCAAGATATGTGAACTGGAAGGGGGAACGCAAACAGAAGTGTAAACGTGGGTTTGTAACAAAGCGGGAGGCGCAGGAATGGGAACGAAAATTTCAGTTGCAGAACACCGCTGACCTTGACATGGATTTTGAAGCATTTACTGAGATTTACGCCAACGATGTAAAGAACCGGCTGAAAGAAAATACTTGGCTTACAAAAGAGCATATCATTCGGACAAAGATTCTTCCGTATTTCGGCAAGATGAAGGTAAGTGAGATTTCCACAAAAGAAATCATTGCATGGCAAAATGAGCTTCTTGCCTACCGTGATGAAAAGAGAAAACCCTACTCCCAGACCTATCTAAAAACAGTCCATAACCAGCTCTCGGCAATCTTTAACCATGCAGTACGGTATTATGACCTTCGCTCTAATCCTGCGGCAAAGGCGGGGAATATGGGGAGTGAGGAACACAAAGAAATGCTGTTCTGGACAAAGGAAGAATATAAACGGTTTGCGGATGAAATGATGGACAAGCCTGTTTCCTATTATGCGTTTCAAATGCTTTACTGGTGCGGTATCCGTGAAGGCGAATTATTAGCTTTAACTGCCGCAGATTTTAATTTTGATAAGGAAACGGTCACAATTAATAAGTCCTACCAGCGTTTGCATGGCGAGGATGTGATTACTACACCGAAAACGAAAAAGAGTAACCGTACAATTAAAATGCCTAAATTTCTCTGTGAGGAGATGCAGGAATATGTGGGTCTGATTTATGGGTTGAAAAAGAAAGACCGCATTTTCACAATAACGAAAAGCTATCTTCATCATGAAATGGACAGGGGAGCAAAGGCGGCAGGGGTGAAGCGCATTAGGATTCACGATTTGCGTCATAGCCACATCAGTTTGTTGATTGACATGGGATTTTCAGCGGTAGCCATTGCTGACCGTGTAGGGCATGAAAGCATAGAAATTACTTATCGGTATGCCCATTTATTTCCGTCAAAACAAGCAGAAATGGCAAATAGATTAGATGATTTAGGAAAAGGAGATTTTTAATATGTCAGCAAAAAATTTAGATAACTGTAACCGTTGGAGGAATAAGACCGTCGCTTTTCGGGTGTCCCCTGAAGAAAATGAGCAGATTGAGACGGCAGTACGGCTTTCGGGGCTTACAAAACAGGACTATATTACAAGGCGGCTTTTATGTCAGGACGTAGTTGTACAGGGAAATCCAAGGGTTTATAAGGCTCTCCGTAATGAACTTGGTTTTGTTCTTTCAGAATTGCAGAGGATTGAAGCAGGAGAGGGCATAGATATAGAACTGCTTGACACAATCGAATTAATAGCCGTCATTCTCGGCGGTATGAAAGGAGAAAAGGAAGATGAAGAATAAAAAGGAAGTGACCGCCCCGACTGTATCTGTTGGCGCAGATACGGGGCAGCCCCTTAATGTAACCAATAACAGTATATCCAATCACAAACCGAAAAGCAACAGCCAGATTCTTGAAACGGTGTCTATGGCTGAATTATATGATACGGTATATCCGAGTAAGCCGCCGCTGGTTGACGGCTTGCTCTATGCGGGCGTTTATCTGTTTGCTGGCGCGCCGAAACTTGGTAAGAGCTTTTTGATGGCGCAGATTGCCTACCATATCAGCAGGGGGATTCCATTATGGGATTATCCAGCCCGTAAAGCCACGGTGCTTTACCTTGCCCTTGAAGATGATTACCGACGCTTACAGGAAAGGCTGTACCGTATGTTTGGCATGGAAGGGGCAGATAATTTATTTTTTTCTGTTTCGGCGGGTAGCCTTGGCAATGGATTGGACGGGCAGTTACAGGAATTTTTGAAACAGCATACCGAGACAAGATTGGTCATCATCGACACACTCCAAAAGGTGCGGGAATACTGGCACAACGGGATTACTCGGCGCAGCAGATGGCGCGTTCCTTCTGCAAAAAGAAAAACGTACAGGCAACGCTGCCACGCTTGAAATATCGGGCAGAGACCAGCAAGACCAGAAATTGTATCTTGTCCGTAATGTAGAAACTCTGATTTGGGAGCTTGAAAGAGTGGAAACAGAACTTTGGAAAGAGCCGCCAGAGCCAATCCTTGAAAAAATTGCGGAAATTTTTTTATCGGGCAGTAAACAATGGGAAGGGTCGCCTACAGAATTATGTAAGTTTCTTGGCCTAAGTTTAAAACCAAATGTATTGACTTTGAAATTGAATGTCAATGCAGGGCGTTTAGTTCGTGAATATGGTATTTATTATGACAGGAAACGTTGCCATGGTGGGCGTAAAGTATTACTTTGGACAGATTAAGGAAGAAAAAGCGTGACGATGTGTGACGGTCGTGACGGTGTTTTTGGGTGTGGGTGGTGCTGGAAAGACCGTCACTACCGACACGCACCGTCACGGGTAATATTTAGTGGAGGTAAGGCGGTTTATTAAGGAGTTGTCGCAAGTCTGGCTTGCCGATGAGGTCGGCTTGCAAATGTGTGTGCCATTGGCACACGCTTACCCTCGGAGAGCGCAAAACCCGCTTGCGGGTTGCATTTTTGTTGGCTTAGCTGACAAAAGTGCTTTTGCGTTACTTTCGCAGAAAGTAACAAAGGCTTACGCCTAACGGCGCAAAAAAAGAAAGGATGTGGTTTATGAAAAGGACGATTAGCGCAATGGTAGGAAAAGGCTCGGTCAACCATAACAGCCGTAAATTTAAAGCGGAAAACGTGGACGGTGAACGTTCACACCTTAATTTAGATTATTGCAATGAGAATATAAAGAAAGTGTACCAGAAACTTTTTGATGAAGCATTACACCGATACAATGGAAAACAGACAAGGGCTGACCGCCGCATTGAAAATTACTATGAAAAAATACGGAACTCAAAACAAGAAAAGCCATTTCATGAATTAATTTTACAGATTGGAGATAAGGAGAACATGGGGGCAGATAGTGAAAATGGGAATCTTGCCCTACAGATTTTGGATGAATATTATGGAAAGTTTCAATCCAGAAATTCCAACCTTTATGTGTTTTCGGCGCACCTCCACATGGATGAAGCAACGCCGCATCTGCATATTGATTTTGTGCCATTTACAACAGGCAGTAAGCGGGGATTGGATACAAGAGTTTCTTTAAAACAGGCGTTAGCCATGCAGGGATTCAAAGGTGGTACTCGTGGCAATACGGAGTGGAGTCAGTGGATACAGTCCGAGAAAGAGCAGCTTGCCGCCGTTATGGAACGTTACGGCATTGAGTGGGAGCATAAGGGGACGCATGAAAAGCATTTATCGGTGCTTGAGTATAAAAAGCAGGAACGGGAAAAAGAGGTTGACCAACTTGTGGAACAGATTGCGGAGAAAAAGGAGGAATTTCAAGTTCTGTCTGACAGGGTGGAGAATTATGATAAGGGAATTGAAAATCTGAAAATATTAGAGCAGGAACTTGACACTTCACCAGAATACCGTTTATCAGAGCCGCAGGGATTGATGTCAGCGAAGTCTTATAAGAATAAAGTGGCAGAGCCATTAGTAAAAAAGCTGAAACTGCTTATTAAAACAACTCTGGTAAAGTGTTTTGAAGCGTGGGACAGCTATTACCGTTTGAATATTACCAATGGAAATCTTTACCGTGATAACGAGAAATTAAGAAAAATCAATGAGAAATTAGCAGGGGAAAATGATAATCTTCGTGTAGAAAATAAAAATTATAAACTGCTTCGCAAGGTGTTGGGGAGTAAGCAGACGGACAGCCTGTTGGAACAGGCAAATAGAATGAAGCAGCCTAAACAGCGTGAGAAGCGGTTTAGAAATAATGGTGAAAGATGAGGTACAGATTATGGAGAAATATATAATAGACGAAAAAACAGGCATTAGGTATACGCTTAGAGGAGATTACTATTTGCCAGATTTATATTTGCTTCAAAATGAAACGCCGATGTATGGAAAGTATGGATTTCTAAGATTGGAGTATTTAAAAGAGTGTAAAAGAGTGTTGTATATCAATTATTTGACTCAAGGGAAGCTGGTGAAGCATTTAAACGACGTGGATATGGAAGCGGCAGAACGGATTGAGTTTTTAGTTGGGATAATGAAGCAACAGCAAGGAATTACTGAGAAATTAAAAGCCCAGAATCAAATTGAATGGGTGGGATTAATGAATAACATAAAAAATTCCGCAGAAGAAATCGTATTGAATGAATTGATATATGTGTAAATATTGTGGGCTGAGAAGTAGATTGCAGGCTAAACAGATAGAAGCCTTGAATGAAAGCTGGTTTGTTCAAGGCTTCTTATAGGTTAAACCGCTAAATATGGTATTGTAATCTGCCCGAAAGATTTCAGCCAATGCAATCAATTCACTAATACGGATATTATAAGTGCCAGACTCTATCTGAGAGTATGCACTTCTGGAAATGGAAAAGTTACGTAGCTGTAATTGTGCGACAACTTGTTCTTGGGTCAATTTTGCTTGATTTCTTAATTTCCTTAGATTATCTCCTAATGAGATGTCTTGTGTCTGTTTCAACTTCTGTGACATGACCGATTATTAGCCTTTCGTTTCATATTTCTATTTATATTATTGAGATTTATATTGATTCTAGTATAAAAATTGGATATAATTGCAATTAATAGATTGCAAAGAAGGAAGGAGGATAATGAAAAGAAAGGTGTTTCATAAAAATAAATATTAGGCAGTACGCTTATTTTTTTACTTATATACTACTCAAATATAAAGTAATATACTTCTCTATATAAAATCTAATATTTTCAGGATATAGAAGGTAGAATATAAGCAGCATATATCGGGAATGAGGTGTAGGTTGCTTGTTAGATGAGAAGTATATTACAAATCGGATAAGAGAACTCTGTGATAAGAAACGGATGTCTATGTATGCATTATCCAATAAGACTGGTATCAGCCAGTCATCTCTATCGAATCTGATGAAAAGGGGAAGTACACCTACTTTTTATACATTGGACAAGATTTGTGATGGATTAGGGATTACATTATCGCAGTTTTTTTCTGAGGATATGGAGAAATTGGAGTTATCTTCGGAACAAAAGAGGGTGTTGGAAACATGGGAATCCTTATCTGACAAAGAGAAAGCGGCAGTTGAAATCTATGTGAGGGGTATGAAGTTGAAATAAAGCAGCCTGAAATGGGTTGCTTTTTGCGTATCTGCCAGAAAGGGCAGAATATGAAAAAGAGAGTTAGTTTTGTGTTAGTAGTGGTTTTAGTGGTGGTGGTAGTGGGGTGTACCCAGAAGGAAGAACAGGAAGATGGGTATTCATCTACGGTTATTACATCGGGTGGAGAGGTTATTTCGGCATACTGTAATGGGGAAGATGTGACGGATGAGAGGAAGGCATTAGAAGAACAGACGAAGGGGGCGGTTAGCCAGTTTTTGAATCGTGATAAAGAAGAATTGGAATTTAGTATGTTTTGTATGCTGGAGATGGATGGAATGTCCATTGAGGTTATAGTGGGGGAAGTGTCGTATACCTTTTTTTGCAGTATGCAGGGGGATATTATCAGTGCGGGGAGGACGGATGGGGAGACGTTTGATTTGAGAGGGGAGTGAAAATGACGAGAAAAGGGCATAGTAGTCATTTCTTTACGTTATTTTATGATTTATATAAAATAATTTCAATAGACTCTACAAAAAAACAATTAAAAATAATAAAAATACTTAATAAATATATAGAGTCTATTGACAAAAAGAAAAGGATAATATATAATAATTAGAAAAAATGAGGGAGGAGAATTTATGCCATTTATAATGTCTTTTTCATATGATTCGAGACCAATACAAACATTGTTGAATCAGATTAGAAACATAAACAAACGTGATGGTATAGACTTACAACCTGAATTTCAGAGGGGATATATTTGGAGTTCTGATTTTAAGGATAAATTGTTATATAGTATTATTAAAAGTTATCCGATTGGAAACGTGAGCCTAAGAGTCCGTACAGAAAAGAATGATAAAGGTGCTATGTTTGAAGTGGTTGATGGACAACAAAGGTTGACGACAATATATAAATTTATTGAAAATGAATATATTATACAGAGTGATGTTTCGAGGTCAATTATTGAATATATCATAGAATATATAGGGGAGGAATCAGATAATAGATTGTTAAAATTGAAGAAGAAATTACATAATAAAGGGAAAATTCTTCTCGGTTTTAAACAATTACCTCAAGTTATTCAGGATAATATTTTGGCGTATAATATATCTATTACAAATATAACAAATGCTTCAGATGAAGAAATTACGGAATATTTTAGATATCTTCAAAATCAAGAACGATTGAGAGCAGGAGAAATTATAAATTCTGTTCCAGACACAGAGTTGGATAAGTATTTAAAAATGATTAATAATATAGATTTGCTGTTAGACAAGCTTTCTTTCAGAAATAAGCGCAAACAATTTGATAGAGTTTTTTATAGCATTTTGGGACTAATTGATGGACAAATTGGGTTCGGTATTACTGATAAGGAAGTAATGAGATTTGTTTCTGAGTGTAATGAATTAAGTGAAGAAACAATTACAAAAACTCTTTATTGCATAGATGTACTTAATTCAATCGTAGATAATGATAGTATTCCAATCAGATATATGTCTTGTAATGCTAGAGCAATGAAATTTTTCTTATTGTTGATTGTTCTAAAATTTGTAGATTTTATGGAGAATTGTAAAGATAAATTAAAGGCTTTAGATGCCATAAATACAAAACTCTCAGCATTTAGTTCAGCGAAGGCTGATAGTGTGAAAGGAGCTTTTCACGGCTATTCAGACGCTGTGGTTGAAGAATATCGGTTACTGGCACTTATTTCAAAAGGTGGGCATTCATTTAAAAGAGTAGAAAATAGAATGAAAATTTTGGCATATTATGTGAATAATTTTAATAATAAAATACAACCATCAGGAATAAAACCGGTTTAAAAATGAATGTGTTTTATGACTTAGGATATAATTGATAAAGGTGTAATTTTCTACACTAATACAGTTGTACAACTGTATGGTTGGTATGGGCGAAAAGCAGATTCTTTAAGCAGAATTGTTTATAATTTGAATTGGAATATGTGGATACTGTCCACAGTTACAGAGCAAGTGTTATCAATAGCGATAACAAAATGATAACATTAGCTTATATAGGCAGGATAATATGGATATATCAAATAATCAAAAGATTTACATACTCGATAGAGAATAAATCCTAAACAAAATTAGTTGGGAAAAGTCGAGTTCGAATAGTCGGAGCTAAGCCGCAAAGCCCGTAAACACTGAGGGCACTGAAAAACTCCCACTTTTTTGTTGGGAGTTTTCTTATCTCTATATA
>BLMJ01000091.1 GCA_011960625.1 Lachnospiraceae bacterium
AATGATAAAGGAAGAAAAAAGGAAATTAAAGAATAAGAAAAGTGTCGGGTCTGTGGTTTTACTAATGGTGTTTGTGGTTTTGCTATTGGCGGGTTGCACCAGTGCAGAAAAGGAACAAGGTGTGGCGGGGAATGCACCGAAAGAGGCAGCAAATGCAATGATGGAAAACCTGAGGGAGTTGGACCTTGCATCATTTAACGCATGTACGGACAATTATGTGAGAACCTACCACAACTGGATTGGCATACCCACAGAGAGGGAGTACAGGGTATTCAATGAAATATTGCAGCCGGGACTGGTAAAAGGGAGACATTATGAGTTAAATTATCAGTTTGCCGAAAAAATCGTAGAGCACTTGGAGTGGGAAATCGTAGATGTGAGGCAGGAAGGCGAATGGGCAGAGATTGACATGAAAATAACCAATGTCAATATGGGGAATGTGCTGGGAGAATATGAGATGTATATGCTGGAGAGCATGTTGGAGGCGCCGGGAAGCGGTCTCGGGCAATTGGTAAGTGAGATGGCTGATTTAGCAAACGGAAAGAAAAAACTCCTTTCCATCATGGATGGTCTAGATGCGGCAGATACTTGGATAACGGAGGTTACTGTCACGGCAATCTGGGAAGGTGGACGGTGGAAGATGCATGTCAGCGAGGCATTCATCAATGCTTTTATGGGGGAATATGCTTGCAGAGGACTACGAGGAGGAACTAGAGCGCAGGATCGATGAGCTTATGGAAGAGTATGAGGATAAGGTGGATGAATGGGCAGATCAGTTTGAAGAGAATGTAGAGGAATGGACAGAGAAGGTATTTGGGAGATAGAAAAAGATTGGTTTATAGGGAAGGGAGGAGTATAATAAAAAAATAAGAGAAAGAGTATGGGAGGGTATTATGGAACCTTGATGACAGAGGGGATCGGTGAACGTTCCCATAAGCAGTACCTAAACGATTATTTCCAGGGATATGCGGGGAGCAGCAACAGCCGTGGGGAGCTTTATAATGCGGATCCGGTTACAGGAGATGCCAGATTCTGCGGAACGACAGCATCCATGTGCGGTATAGAAAAGGCTGGATTTGAAAAGGATGACGCTGCAATGGCGAAAGCCATCAAGCTGGTTATAATGTTACATGCGTATATGTTTATGCAGTCAGGGATTCCTGTGCTTTACAGCGGAGACGAAGTGGCGCAGGTCAATGATTATTCTTACAAGGAAGATCCCAATAAGGCAGTGGACTCCCGGTATATTCACAGGGG
>BLMJ01000092.1 GCA_011960625.1 Lachnospiraceae bacterium
GTATCGGGTAATCGGGGAACTGGAATAGTTTCGTGTTTTTTTTCGGTTTATCACTTTGTTTACCCACAAATCAACAAAGATTTCTGCAATATCTGCAATCATCTCTATGATAAAATCAAACATCTTACACTCCTCCACATTCTTGTTATACGATTCCTCCATCTGCTGAAAATCCGGGGATGCCTGACTTGCCTTGTCAGGCTGTGGCTTATTGGGGATATGCTACTTTTTGCATACTATGTTTTTATTTTCCCCAAAATTGCGCCTATCACTGCACCGAAAGCACTTCCCATGAAGAGAACAACTAACAAATGCTCAGGAAGCAAAACACTGAATATTCCTCCAGCAAATGTTCCGTAAGCTATACCCCAACCAACATAATAAAACACTTTATCTTTTTTGTTTCCACTTTTCATAATGCCACCTCAAAAAAACACGAAACTATTCCAGTTCCCCGATTACCCGATACACTGGAAAGCCGAGATACCTGCCCTGCCTCGTCAGGTTACTTCTGCGTTTTCTTTCTAATAAGCATAGAAATCAGCATAGCCATTATCCCTATAACGAGATAGACTGCCGCATACAGGATAAATGCCGTTTCCCCCATGTCAAAGAATATCCATGTGCCGATCAGGAACAGTGCAGCCGAAACAATTGGAAAACTCCACAGATGCTTCACATCTTTTCCCGCAAATGCTCCGATTAGCACGGAATATAATGGATTGACTGCATAAAACAGAAGAAAACATACCGCCATTCCTGCGTCACCTTTTACGAATGTAACCGCAAGCCACGGAAACGCCAGCATAACTACTGCCGAAGCCGCCAGCCATAAAATAATGTTCTTTTTCATATGATACCTCTTCCAAAAGCTGTCTTAATTATTCCCCGATCTGCCGGATACCCCTATTTATGCTTTCCTGTCAAAAGACGGCTTCTCTTCCAGATAATCTGGCAGTTCCTCCAACCCTGCCCCTTGGCCATTCTTTAAGGAGCGGTACTCATTAAAATAGATTCCGTAAAACTCCCTTTCTTTTTCCCGTTCAGCCGGAGTCCTCTCGCAAGCCCACCCATATCCCGAACCGAGATATGTCAGCACCTTTGTACCCTGATAATAAATATCTGCGCCATATCCCCCGCTTGTCAGGATGGGGCAGGCCAGCGTAAACTTCTTTTCCGCAAGGCTCTCCGTCCTCCCCTCCGCAGCCTCCAGGAAGTCAAGCAGCGTCAGTTCCCCGCTCCCGTGGCATTTCGGATTACCGCCCTGCCCCTTTAGCGCATTTTCAGCCTGCCGGTATAGCGCCTTCCTGTCGGGCGACACGTCAGACATATACTCTGCACATAACTTCGTCCTCTGGCTGTGGATATACTCCAGTTCTTTCTTGCTCGTAGTCTCCGCAGCCTTCCGTGCCAGTTCCTTGATCTCGTCAGTAAACTCCGCCTTTGATTTACTGCTTTTCCCGGAACTTGGGATTATAGACCAGTCAGGCCCTCTGCCGCCCAGTGACATATGGTATTTTGTATTGGCAGAATTTGCTGTACTTAAAGCCGAAATTCCCATGAGTCCACCTCACAATTCATTTTCCTATCTGCAACTCCTCTGTCGGTCAGAGCCACCTTTGCACCCTCGCAATAAATTCGGACAGTTCACCCTCCCTGCTCCCCGATTCCCCAATCCGCCAGAAAGTCAGGGAAACCTGCCCTGCCTTGTCGGGCTGCGGCTTATGGGCGATTTACGTCCTATAACTGCTCCAACTTCTCCAAAAACGCCCTATAAAATTCTCCCTCTTTGATGCGAGCCTGCTGGACCTCTATGCTCCTGGGCGTATATACCCTTGGATGCTCCAAATCGTGC
>BLMJ01000093.1 GCA_011960625.1 Lachnospiraceae bacterium
GATTTATCTGCCTCTATCATACTACAATCTGTGGAAGTGCGCCATCGGTTTCGCGGCATTTCCTGTTGATTTTCTTGGTAAATACCGATATACTATAAGACGGACATATTTCGACAAACTGCATCTGTTTTGTAAGATCTTGTTTCTTTTAAGGGGATTTTACAGGAGAAGGATGGAAATAATAAGGAGAGAAAAATAAGACAGGAGAGATACGCGTATGACAAATGTTCAGGAATACAGAGGACATATTAGAAACTGGGAGGCGCTCTGTAAGGAGCTTGAGATCTGGCCGGGGCTTCCAAGAGAGGATAGGGAACAGCTTATCCTTACGAAGGCTTATGAAAAATGGGGTTACGACATGGCAGATCATCTTCATGGGATGTTTGCTTTTGCATTGTGGGACGTGGACCGTCAGCAGCTTTTCTGTCTGCGGGACCATTTCGGAACAAAGCCGTTCTATTATTACCAGACCTCCGATGGAAAACTTCTCTATGGAACAACTATTCGTAAGATTATGGAGCAGCCAGGATTTGTGAAGGAATTGAACGAGGAGATGCTGCAGATTTATTTAAGCCTAACTTACGGGGCTGGGGAGGATACCTTTTTTAAAGGCGTGAAAAAACTTCTTCCCGGACGATACCTAATCTGGAAGGATGGGCAATTGAAGGTTGAGCGTTACTGGAAACCAGAGTTTCACCCAGATGAGAGTAAGTCCTTAGAGGACTGGGCAGATGAGATTCATACAACCCTTCAGAAGATTATGCCGGAGGTGAAAACAGCAGAAGAGCAGGCAGAGTCGTTCCTTTCCGGCGGTGTGGATTCTTCCTATGTACTGGCTATGTCTGATATTAAAATGACGGATTCCTGCGGATACGATGAGGAGCGTTTTGACGAGTCTCGACTTGCGGCAGAGACAGCACGAATCCTGGGACGAAAGAATCAGAGATGCTGCATTACGCCGCAGGAATACTTTGATACAGTTCCTTATGTGATGTACCACATGGAGCAGCCCTTAGGAGACGCTTCTTCCATTGTGTTTGCCCTTGCGTGCAAGGCGGCGGCAGAACACACGAAGATCTGTTATTCAGGGGAAGGCTCCGACGAATTTTTCGGCGGATATAATATGTACCGCAATGCAGAGCGGTATGGTGAGAACCTAAAAACCTTCTATGTAGGCAACACCAATATCATGAAGGAGGACGAGAAGAAAAGGATTCTTAAGAATTATTCCGAAGAGGTTCTTCCTATTCATCTGGTGGAAGGAATTTACGAGGAAACCGAAGGGTTAGATCCTCTTACAAAGATGTCTGATGTGGATATCCAGATTTGGCTGGAGGGCGATATCTATCTGAATGTAGACAAAATGAGTATGGCTGCGGGATTAGAGATTCGCATGCCTTTGACAGATCGCAGAATCTTTGATATTGCCTCAAGGATGCCTTCCAGATACAAGGTAGACAAGGAGCAGAATAAGGTTGCATTCCGCACTGCCGCCGCAAAGCTGCTGCCGGAGGAGATTGCATTTCGTAAGAAGCTTGGGTTCATCGTACCGATTCGTATCTGGATGGCAGATGACAGGTATAACCAGGATGTGCGGGCGAAGTTTCACAGCGAGATGGCAGACAAGTTCTTCCATCTGGACGAAATCAATGCTATCTTTGACGAGTATGTGGGAGGGAACTCGGATAACTGGCGGAAAGTATGGACAATCTATGCGTTTCTGGTATGGTATGAAGAGTATTTTGTGAAAAGATAGGGAGACGGGGGGACTATTGGAAAAGTACATTTTCTGACGTCCCCTTAAAAAATGTCAGGTATATTTTTTGCTTTTAACAGGCAAATGAGGTATAATGTGAAATACACGGCAATTTTAAAACAGAATGGAGGAGTGTATGTTGCAAAAGAAAACCGGAAATCTTATTGTTACCGGAATATGGGTACTGCTGTTTATTCTATTTACAGTTTTGGTACAAATCATGGACGTCAATACTATTGGGCCTAAGAGTTCAAGCGTAGGTTTTGCCACGGTAAATGGACTTGTACACGAATTTCTTGGAGTCCACGAGCTCTGGTATACTATTACGGACTGGCTTGGATATATACCATTAGCTACAGCGGCAGTCTTTGCAGTAATTGGTCTTATGCAGCTCATCCAAAGAAGAAGTCTGCTTAAAGTGGATAAAAGTATCATTGTCCTTGGTATCTTTTACATGGTTACGATCATTGTATACATATTGTTTGAATTTTACATTGTGAATTACAGACCGATTCTGATTGACGGATATCTGGAAGCCTCCTATCCCTCTTCGCATACCATGCTGGCGTGCTGTTTTATGGCTGCTGCAATGCTGGAATGTAACATGCTGGTGAGAGATAAGAAGATTAATCTCATTGTCAGAGTGGTCTCAATTCTTATCATGGCAGTGATTGTAGGCGGCAGGTTATATTCAGGCGCTCATTGGTTTACAGATATTGTAGGCGGCGTGCTAATCAGCGGCGCGCTGATTATGGGCTTGTATTCTGCCTTAGCTATGCTTCCTAAAGAACGCTCAAGGAGGAGTTAATAATGTATTGTATCTTAGTGACTGGCATTCCGGCAGCGGGGAAAACCACGATGGCGGAATATTTGTCGGAAAGAATGAAGCTGCCTGTCTTTTCCAAAGACACTGTCAAAGAGCTGCTATACGATCAGGTAGGGTTTCGCTCAAGAAAAGAGAAGGTTAGGCTTGGAATCGCCAGTATGGAGATGATTTACTATGGGGCGAAGCAGTTGATGAAAGTAGGGCAGCCGTTTATTCTGGAGAATAATTTTGAGAATATTTCAAAAGAAGGAATTATGACTCTTCTAAAAGAGTATCAGTATCCGGCACTGACGATTACGCTGACAGGTGATTATAAGGCGATATACGAGCGTTTCCTGGAGCGGAATATAAGTCCTCTAAGACACAGAGGGCATGTGGTGAATGACTGTTATCCAGAAGAACAAAAGCATAGTGTCGAGGAATTAAGGGCGGTTTCACTTTCTTATGAGGACTATCTGTATGGGATTGAGAACAGAGGTTTTGACACTTTTTCGGCGGGCGACAGGCAGCTAATCGTCGATACGACTGATTTTTCCAAGGTTGATATGGAACAAATATTTTCACAGGTTATGGAGTGGAGCAACAGACTATGATACGGGTGAGTCAGCTAAAATTGGACGTTCATCATACAGAGGAGGATATGAAGGCGAAGATTTGCAGGGTTCTTCGCATCAGAGAAGCCGACCTTCTTTCATACGCCAAAAAAAAGCAATCTTTGGATGCCCGAAAGAAGCCACAGCTTTTCTACGTCTATACTGTAGATGTAAAAGTAAAAAACGAAGCAGAAATAAAAAAACGCAGGCAGAAGCTCTCCAACCTTAGTTTTTGGCCAGAGGAGAAGGGATATTCTTTGACCGCCCTGGGAACAAAATCTCTGAAACATCGGCCGGTGATAATCGGAACAGGTCCGGCAGGTTTATTCTGCGGATATGAACTTGCCCGCCTTGGCTATCGTCCGATTCTGCTGGAGAGGGGGGCGTCCGTAGAAGAACGTATAAAAGATGTGGAAGAATTTTGGGCTTCGGGAGTCTTAAACTGCAACTCGAATGTTCAGTTTGGGGAAGGCGGTGCGGGAACTTTCTCAGACGGAAAACTGAATACATTGGTGAAGGACCCCCATGGACGAAACGACAGAGTTTTAAAGATTTTTGTTGAAAACGGAGCGCCGACAGAGATTTTATATCAGAATAAGCCCCATATCGGAACGGATATCCTTATAAAAGTGGTACAGAATATGCGGAAATACATCCTTTCTCATGGTGGGGAGGTTCGGTTTCACTCACAGGTAACGGATTTGGTTATCACACAGGAAGAGGGAATGAAACATGTGTCTGGGCTTAAGGTGGAAAGGTACTTAGAGGACGTGGAGCATTTAGCGGCAGAAATTATAGTTCTTGCCATCGGCCACAGCGCGCGTGATACTTTTTCCATGCTTCAAAGGCACAGTATTCCCATGGAGGCAAAAGCATTTGCTGTTGGAATCCGTATAGAGCACCCACAGAAAATGATCAATATGGCTCAGTATGGAATCGAACACGACCCTAGGCTTCCAAAAGCAGCCTACAAATTAACGGCAAAGCTTCCGGATGGAAGAGGCGTCTACACCTTCTGTATGTGTCCTGGCGGCTATGTGGTCAATGCTTCCTCAGAAGAAGGCCGCCTGGCAGTCAACGGGATGAGTTACCATGCAAGAGACGGGGTTAATGCAAACAGTGCAGTAGTGGTGACTGTCACACCAGAGGACTACAAAAAACTGGTTTTACCTAAGTTATCCCCAAAAGCCATTGAAAAATATGAAGTATCTGACGCACTTTTGGGAATGGAGTTCCAGCGCAGACTGGAAGAAGCCGCATATAAGGCAGGGAACGGAAAAATTCCTGTCCAGCTTTTTAAGGACTTCTGCGTAAACCAGCCGTCCAAAGGACCTGAACGAATCATGCCTCAGATGAAAGGCTGTTATACTTGGGGAAACGTAAGAGCCATATTCCCGGAGGAGTTGGCACAAGCTATCGTGGAAGGTATCCTTTCTTTTGGGAAGCATCTGAAAGGCTACTCCCGTTTGGACGCCATCATCTCCGGCGTGGAGAGCCGTACTTCGTCGCCGGTGCGTATTCTTAGAGATGACGGTTTCCAAAGTGAGCTTTTAGGACTCTATCCCTGCGGGGAAGGAGCTGGTTACGCCGGAGGAATTACCTCCGCTGCAATCGACGGTCTTAAAGTTGCACAGGCAATTGCAGAAGAATACCTCCCATTTTAAGATTTTAAGCTATGAAGAAGGACGATTCTCTTTGAAATTCGTCCTTCTTTCAGTTACTTTTTACATAGTAGAAAATACCCGAATATCTTCCCGCTTTCGACATCCCGGCCCACACTTTAAGAAATTTTTAATGTGATAACCCTATACACCGTTTCCGAAATATGGTAAAATGTATTGAGTTTTCAGATAGACAAAACGAGGAGG
>BLMJ01000094.1 GCA_011960625.1 Lachnospiraceae bacterium
AGAAGGAATTTACAGGAATTTTGAAGGAATATGATGAGAAGACGGTAACAATCGAAGAGGATGGAGGGAATGTGAGGACTTTCGAGAAGAGTGATATTGCGCTGATTCGTCTCGCATTTGATTTTTAAGAGATAGGAGGATAATACGATGAATACGGAATTGTTAGAAGCGTTGAATATATTAGAAAAGGAAAAAGAGATAAGCAAGGAGACGCTGTTAGACGCCATTGAAAATTCTTTGCTGAATGCCTGCAAGAACCATTTTGGAAAGGCTGACAATATTAGATTAATCATGGACAGAACGACCTGCGATTATAGGTTGTTTGCGGAGAAGACGGTGGTTGAAGAGGTGGAGGATAAGCTGGAGGAGATTAGCTTAGAGGATGCCAGGGCCATTGATTTAAAATATGAGCTTGGAGATATCGTACAGATTCCTATCGAGTCTAAGTCCTTTGGACGCATTGCGACTCAGAACGCCAAGAACCTGATTCTTCAGAAGATACGTGAGGAAGAGCGTAAGGTGGTCTATGACCAGTATTTTGAGAAAGAGAAGGACATTGTAACAGGAATTGTTCAGCGGTATATTGGAAGGAATGTCAGTATCAATCTGGGAAAGGCAGATGCAATGCTGACAGAGAATGAACAGGTGAAGGGAGAAGTATTCAAACCTACAGAGCGTGTGAAGCTTTATATTGTGGAGGTTAAGAATACTACCAAAGGGCCGAAGATTCTGGTTTCCCGTACACATCCAGAGCTTGTGAAGCGCCTCTTTGAAGCGGAGGTGACAGAGGTAAAGGACGGAGTGGTCGAGATTAAGAGTATTGCCAGGGAAGCGGGAAGCAGGACGAAGATTGCCGTATGGTCCAACGACCCAGACGTAGACCCTGTGGGCGCCTGTGTCGGCATGAACGGCAGCCGTGTCAACGCCATTGTCAACGAACTGAGGGGCGAGAAGATTGATATTATCAATTGGAGCGATAACCCGGCAATTCTTATAGAGAATGCGCTAAGCCCCGCAAAGGTTATTTCCGTCATGGCGGACCCGGATGACAAGACCGCAGGCGTGATTGTTCCCGATTACCAGTTGTCGCTGGCAATCGGCAAGGAGGGGCAGAATGCCAGACTTGCCGCAAGGCTTACCGGATATAAGATTGATATCAAGAGCGAGACGCAGGCCATTGAGTCCGGCGATCTTCCTGAGAATTATCTGGAGCTGAGCGAAGGGGTTTATGAAGAGGAGTATGAGGAGTCCTACGAGGAAGGATATGAAGGCGGCGATTATCAGGCTGATGATACAGGGGAATTACAAGAAGAGTATTCCGAAGAGCAAGAAGAGCAGTATGAGGCCGACGGTTACGGTGAGGAAGACGAGATTATATTTCAGGAAGTAGAGGATTAGGTGGTTATTTGAGCGGAAATAAAAAAGTTCCTGTGCGCAGATGCGTAGGCTGTCAGGAGATGAAGGGGAAGAAAGAGATGATTCGGGTGATTCGAACGAAAGAAGGGGAGTTTCTTCTGGATGCCACGGGCAAGAAGAACGGAAGAGGCGCGTATATCTGCCCTTCAAAGGAATGTTTGAAGAAGGCCATCCGAAACAAAGGGCTGGAGCGTTCATTTAAGCAGTCCATCCCTGCCGAAGTATATGAAGCATTAGAAAAGGAGATGGGATTACTTGGGTCAGAGTAAAGCTTTGTCGCTCATCGGTCTGGCTACGAAAGCCGGAAAGACCGCTAGCGGAGAGTTCTGTACGGAAAAGGAAGTGAAGTCCGGCAAAGCTTCGCTGGTCATCATAGCTGATGATGCGTCTGATAATACGAAGAAGAAGTTTAAGAACATGTGCGATTTTTATCACGTGCCGATCTGTTTTTATAGAGACAAAGATACCTTGGGGCATGCAATGGGGAAACAGTTCCGGGCATCTCTTGCAATATTAGATCAGGGGTTTGCAAAGGGAATCAAAGAGAGTATGGATGCAGAAGATAACACAGTTGCATAGAGGAGGTAGTAAATATGGCAAAAATCAGAGTATACGAGTTAGCGAAGGAATTGAGTGTTCAAAGTAAGGATGTACTCGAGTTCCTTGGCGGAAAAAATATAGAAGTAAAAAATCATTCGAGCGCGCTGGAGGAAACCGAAGCCAATGTAGTGAGAAAAGGAATGGCAAAAGGGGATACAGCAGCCAAGCCAGAACAGGAAGCGACGAAAAAGAAGAATATCGTACACGTATTCCGTCCGCAGAATACACAGAACGGCGCCAGGCAGGGAAAGAGGCCCGGAGGAAGAACCGCGCAGCCAGGAAATGGCCGTCAAGCTTCAGCCACCGGAAAACCCATGCAGGTGAACAATGGCCGTCCGGCTAAGCAAGCCCAAGCGCGTCCAGCGGCTCCAGCAGCGGCATCGGAGAAGGCACAGCCAGTAAAGCGTCCAGCGGCTCC
>BLMJ01000095.1 GCA_011960625.1 Lachnospiraceae bacterium
TGGGCGCAAGACTTCTGGATGAGAGCGGTAATCTTGAGGCGGGAATCCCTCTTTGCCCACCAGAAGGCGACGCCGGAACCGGCATGGCGGCAACCAACAGCGTTGCAAAGCGTACTGGAAATGTGTCTGCCGGAACCAGTATATTTGCCATGATCGTGCTTGAGAAGGAGCTTCGCAAGGTGTATCCGGAGATTGACCTTGTGACTACGCCTGACGGCAGCTTAGTGGCGATGGTACATGCCAATAACTGTACCTCAGACTTGAATGCTTGGGTAAGTATTTTCAGGGAATTTGCCGAAAGCTTTGGGATCGAAGTGGATATGAACCGGTTATTCGGCGTCTTATACAATAAGGCTTTGGAGGGGGATGCAGACTGCGGCGGGCTTATGGCTTACGGCTATCTCTCAGGTGAATTTATCACAGGCGTGGATGAAGGGCGTCCTCTGTTCGTAAGGTCGCCGGAGAGTAAGTTCAATCTGGCTAACTTCATGCGCGTGAATCTGTTTACGGCGTTGGGCGCTATCAAGGTAGGGATGGATTTGCTTCTGAAAGAAGAGGACGTAGCCATTGACTCCATTCTTGGCCATGGCGGTCTGTTCAAGACAAAAGGCGTCGGGCAGAGAATCCTTGCGGCGGCAATTAACGCTCCGGTATCCGTTATGGATACGGCGGGAGAAGGCGGTCCGTGGGGAGTGGCGCTTCTGGCGGCTTATATGAAGAATAAGGCAGAAGGAGAAAGTCTGGAGGATTATCTGGCGAAGAAGGTGTTTGCCGGAAATGCAGGAAGCCGGATGGAGCCAGATCCGAAAGATGTGGAAGGATACGAGGTCTTTATAGAGCGGTATAAGAAGGGGATTGCTATTGAGAAAGCAGCTCTGGAAAGCCTGATATAAGGTCGGCCGTTCAAGGATACAGATGAAGCTTGGCGGTGCAATCTCAAGAAAAGGAGTTAAGATTATGCTGGAACAACTGAAAAAAGAAGTATATGAGGCAAATATGCAGCTTCCGAAATACGGGCTGGTTACATTTACGTGGGGCAATGTAAGCGGCATTGACCGTGAGAGCGGACTATTCGTAATCAAGCCAAGCGGTGTAGAATACGATAGGCTGAAACCAGAGGATATGGTGGTGGTCAGTCTGGACGGAGAGAAGGTGGAGGGGGAGTATAACCCGTCCTCCGACACCGCTACCCATGTGGTGTTGTATAACCGTTTTACAGAGGTGGGGGGGATCGTGCATACCCATTCTTCCTGGGCGACAAGCTGGGCGCAGGCGGGGAGAGGGATTCCGTGTTACGGAACGACCCATGCAGATTATCTCTACGGAGAGGTTCCATGCGTGAGGAATCTGACCAAAGAAGAGATTGACGAGGCGTACGAGAAGAATACAGGCGTATTGATTGCCGATGAATTTAAGGCGCGCAGGCTTGATTATAACGCAACCCCGGCGGTGCTGTGCAAGAATCACGGCCCGTTTACCTGGGGCAAGGACGCGCATGAGGCAGTGCATAATGCGGTGGTGCTGGAGGAGGTTGCGAAGATGGCGGCGCGCTGTGAGATGATAAATCCGCAGAATACGCCCGCGCCGCAGGAGTTACAGGACAAGCATTACTACCGGAAACATGGTGCTAACGCCTACTATGGACAGCCGGGGAAATAGTCGGATAGTGGAGCGAAAAGAACCAGCCCAAAGCGGGCTGGTTCTTTTGGGATTCCTGACTATTCCAATTTATTGGCTGCTAATTGCGCAGCAAGTACACAGTTGCAGACTGAATTGTTACAGAAAATATTTTCATGTATAAAAATAATTTATTTACAAATACTTATTGAAGTAGTATAATCGAAATAAATAAAAAATAATGAAAAATATTTCGTTATAACGAAATAAAAATATAATGATGAAAGTTATTTCGATAAATACGAAACGGAGGCGGAAGCGTGATACAGAGGGAATGCTATCTTGAGCGTATCAGGCCTTTCTATGAAAGCGAATTTATAAAGGTGCTGATTGGTGTCCGAAGGTGCGGTAAATCAGTATTGCTCAGGCAGATTATGGGGGAGCTGAAAGAAAAAGGAATCCAGGATGAGCAGATACTATACATGAATTTTGAGGATTTTAAGTTTTCGCGTATCCGGACAGCTCAGGCGTTATATGATTATGTCGTGGAACGGCGGGTGAATGAAGAAAAATACTACTTCTTTTTTGATGAGATACAGATGGTGGATGAATTTGAACTGGTTATCAACTCTTTCCGTGCAACCTGGGACGTAAGCATTTTCATTACAGGATCAAACGGGAAATTGCTGTCCGGGGAATTGGCAACACATCTTTCCGGGCGGTATGTAAGTTTTAAGATTGCGCCGTTTTCTTTTTGGGAATATTGCCAAATAAGAGATTTGAAGGAACCGGCGGATGAAGACTTGGTGGAATATTTGACCTGGGGCGGTATGCCGCAGCGGTTCCATCTTCAGAATGAGATGGAGATGGAGACAATGCTGAGGGATTTGTATAATTCGATTGTTCTGAGGGATATTGTACAGCGGACGGGAGCAAAGGATGTGGATTTGCTGAACCGTATATTTGAGTATCTTACGCAGACTCCGTCACAGATGTTTTCGGCAAAAGGGATTGCAAAGTATTTTGAGAGCGTGAACCGTAAGGTAGGAACAGAGACTCTGTATAATTATCTTGACCATATGATGACGTCGTTGATTGTGACTAAGGCGCGGCGTTATGATATTCGTGGAAAACAGCTTTTGACTACGTTGGATAAGTACTATCTTACAGATTTGGGGCTGGGGAAAATCCATAACAGCGGGTTCAAGCAGGAGATGGGGGCTTTGCTTGAAAATGTGGTTTTTAATGAACTGTCTTCCCGGGGATATGAGGTTTTTGTCGGAAAGCTCCCGAAGGGTGAGATTGATTTTGTCGCTGTAAAAGGGCAGGAAAAGGAATACTATCAGGTGGCGTATTATCTTTATGACCAGGCAGTGGTTGAACGGGAGTTCGGCGCGTTCAGGAAAATCGAAGATAATTATCCTAAGTATGTAATTTCTATGGATAAGATGGATTTTTCGCAGGATGGGATTATCCATAAGAATGCGGTTAAATTCTTGTTGGAGAGAAAATAGAGTATGTTTGCAGTACCTTACATTTTTGTAAGCCAATATTTCCCTAAAGTCATGTATAATAGAAAAGAGACTTTAGGGGGTGTTTTAGATGCAGAAGTTGTTACTTCTTGAGGATGACGCAAGCCTGATTGACGGTTTGACCTATTCTTTAAAGAAAAATGGATTCGATATAGAGATAGCAAGAACCCTTCGTGAGGCTGAAATACTTCTTGCAAAAATCACAGATTTCGACCTGCTTCTCTTCGATGTGACGCTGCCGGACGGAAATGGGTTTGCCTTTTGTGAAAGGTTACGGGAATCAGGAAATAGGATTCCGATCATTTTCCTTACGGCGTCTGACGAGGAAACCAGTGTAATTCGAGGGCTGGACTGTGGAGGGGACGATTATATCACAAAACCTTTCAAACTAGGAGAACTGTGTTCACGCATACGCGCGCTGTTACGCCGAAGCAATCGAAACGATGACGGGGAGAGCATCCTGCGCTCGGGTAAGCTTCTGGTAAACCTTATGGAAGGCAGAGCTTATCTCGAAGAGGAACCCATAGAGATTACCGGTGCGGAATACAGGCTCTCTAAATTCCTTCTCATCTCTGCCTTCCAAAAGTATCTCATACTTATCATAATATTCTTCCACCAGCGCGTCAATATCTCCTTTGGAAACAGCTTCTACTTCTGACGCAATTTCATTTATCGGGTATGCGTCAATCTCCCATCCAAACTTAATCTGTGCTTCTACCTTGTCACCTTCGGTCACAGCAACATTCCTCATATTATCTGCAATACGCATGACACGGATGTGGCTGCTCTCGATTACGCCCACTGCTGTACGCATCCATGATCCAATCTTTTTCTGGATATCCGCATCCTCCCAGTATCCCATGACGACCTTGCGCTCCATTCCAAGACGGCTGAAGATGTGGCCATACTCTCTGTCCCCGTGAGCCGCCTGATTCTCATTCATGAAATCCATGTCGATGGTGTCATAAGGGATTTCACGGTTGAACTGTGTATGGAAATGCAGAAGTGGTTTCCTGTATTCCTGAAGCCCCAGAATCCATGATTTTGCCGGGGAGAAGGTATGCATCCAGGTGATGACACCAGCGCAGTTTTCGTCTGTGTTCGCCTCGTTCAGCGTCTTTCTTATCAACTCGTTGGTAATCAGCGTCGGTTTCCATACTACTTCATAGGGAAGATTGCCGGAAGCGTTCAGCGCCTCCACAATTTTCTGCGAATGTTCTGCTACATGTGCAAGGCACACATCCCCATATAAATCCTGTGAACCTGTACAGAACCAGAACTGGTAAGCTTTTGATTTTAACATGATAATTTCCTCTCTTTCTTGAAAATGCGTCTGGATTTGTTTTCTATAGTTTATTATAAGTAAATGCAAGGATTTTTAGCAAGTTCATAACTCTGCCTGTTTGGAGGAAAAGTTACCTATTCCGACTTGTATTGTTGCTATTCACACCGCGACCAGAAATCGCAAAAAGGATATTCACTATGAATCCAAATTTAAGGGATTGACATTTTGCCGTCCTTATGACATACTAATGACAAACCCTTACGGGAGTGGATTTTTCAAGAGAAATCTTTTTTCGCCACACAATGACTGCAAAGTTTTTGTGTGGCTTTTTTGTGCGCCGCTTCTGTGGCGGGGAACTATGCCGCTATGCGGGGCGCGCGGCGAGCAGGGAACACCTTCCTTGCCCGATATGTTGAGATGGAGGTAACGTTATGGAACAAACATTTATGAAAGAAAAGAAAATTCTGCCCCTTGTCCTGTCCATGTCCTTACCCATGGTCATTTCCATGGCAGTCAATTCTCTGTACAATATCGTGGACAGCTACTTTGTGGCAAAATTAAGCGAGGATGCCATGACCGCGCTGGCTCTGGTATTCCCCATCCAGAACATGATCAATGCAATCGCTATCGGATTTGCCATTGGAATCAACGCAAGCGTGGCATATTTTCTCGGGGCAGGCGACCAGACCTATGCGGATAAATCCGCCTCACAGGGATGGTTTTTGAATCTACTCCACGGGCTCGTACTTGCCGCCCTGTGTATCGCCGTCATGCCGCCCTTCCTGCAAATGTTCTCCTCAGACGAGGCGGTCATCAAGATGGCGCTTACCTATTCAAACCGGGCCTTTGTATTCTCTCCGGTCATTGCCCTGACGCTGGTATACGAGAAACTCTTCCAGGCTGTGGGAAAGATGAAGGTATCCATGTTCTGCATGATGTGCGGTTTTATTGCAAATATCATTCTCGATCCGCTGATGATTTTCGGCCTCGGCTTCTTTCCGCCGCTTGGAATCGCGGGAGCCGCATATGCAACCGGAATCGGGCAGGTACTTACACTGGCCGCATACCTGATATTCTGCAAGACCGACCCTATTCCTGTAAAAATAAAACGCCAGCATCTAAAACCTGAGAAGAACGTAGCAATGAAATTATATTCCGTGGGGCTCTCTGCGACCCTAAGCCTTGCCCTTCCCTCCCTGTTGATTTCCGTCTTAAATGGAATCCTTGCCGCATTTTCAGGGACATACGTACTCGTGCTTGGAGTCTACTATAAGCTGCAGACCTTTATCTATCTGACAGCAAACGGAATCATCCAGGGCATCCGTCCCCTGATGGGCTACAATTACGGCGCCGGTGAAAAAGAGCGCGTCCAGAAGATTTTCCGCACGACACTTGCCCTCACCATGGGCGTCATGTGCATCGGAACCCTCCTGTCCTGGCTGATCCCCGAATACCTGATTGGTCTTTTTACCTCGAATACCCAGACCATTCAAATCGGCGTGACAGCACTCCACATCATCAGCCTTGGCTTTATCGTATCGGCAGTCTCCGTTACCTGCTCTGGCGCTTTAGAAGGGTTAGGGAAAGGCACCCCGTCCCTCTACATATCTCTGCTTCGATACGCAGCGCTAATTATGCCTGCCGCCTATCTTTTCAGCCGCCTCTTTGGCGCAGACGGCGTCTGGTATGCTTTCTGCTTCACGGAATTTGCATCGGCAGCTCTGTCGTACCTGATTTATCGGAAACACGGAGAAAAATAACTTGAACATTATAAGATTTTATAGTATTATCTGTATCAGGATTTGCCGGATAAAAGGCAATTCTTATGCATATCATTGTGCTTATATAGAAAATCTACGCATATATGCAGCGGGAATCAGGTGAGAATCCTGAGCGATGGGGTCACTGTGAGGGCAACGCCCGAAGCCAGACTACCTGCATATATGTAGAATGGGGCTTCCGTCCAAAGCGAAACATTCTATCTCTATTGCACTATTAAGGGGGAAGTTTGCTTTAAAACAGCAAACTTTTTTGTTTCTTTTGGAAATTTTGCAATGATATTAAAATTCAACAAAAGAAAGGAACAAAAAAATGGGAAGAAAAAAAACACTGATTCTAGTCACTACACTGATCATCGCGGCAATCGCCATGTTTATCGTCTACAAGGTATTCATGCCTGAAGGCAAAGCCGGAGAAAAAGAGATTACCGTTACAGTAGTACATGCAGACGAGTCTTCCAAAGATTTCATTTATCAGACCGATGAGGCATATCTTGGCGATGTCTTGAAAGCCGAAGAACTTGTAGATGGAACCGAAGGAGAATTTGGTATGTTCATCACCTCCGTTGACGGCGAGACCGCCGACGATTCCAAAGAACAATGGTGGTGCATCACCAAAGGCGGGGAATCCGTCAACACCTCCGCCGACCAGACACCGATTGAAGACGGAGATAAGTTTGAACTGACTTTGACAGAAGGCTATTAAACACATACTGGTGGAAGGATATGACAATGGAAACAAGGAAAACACTGAACAAAGTCAATACTATGGAGCTGGTGAGCATGGCTCTCCTAAGCGCAATCCTGCTTATTGGACAGGTCAGCATGTCCTATCTGCCTAACATAGAAATCGTGTCCCTTCTGGTATACATATATACACAGATTTACCGCAAGAAGGCATTTCTTATCATCTATGTATTTGTATTCCTGGAGGGCTGCATCTATGGTTTCGGCCTGTGGTGGTTCGGCTATCTATACATATGGAGTATTCTAGCGCTGGCTGTGCTTTTAAGCAAAAAACAGCAGACCTCCGTCGTAACCACCAGTATAATCCTTGGCGCATACGGGCTTTCCTTTGGTTTTTTGTATTCCATCCCGTATTTTTTCGCCGGCGGATGGGCAGCCGGCTTCTCTTACTGGGTATCAGGAATCCCCTTCGATTTACTTCACTGTGGGGGAAATATCGCCCTCTCGCTGGTCTGTTACAAGCCTCTTTTCACACTTATAGGAAGGCTGTATCATATACATCAAAAGAACGCTCCGTAATATATTTAGAAACAACATTTTAGAAACACAGATGAACCTATAGAAAAGGGGATACGAATTTGACACTTTCCAATTTATGCAGCCAGATAACCACAACTGAAAACCTTCTGCTTCCTCAAGACCACAAGCTTGGCCCACGCCTGGTATGTCCGGAATACTCAAAGTTGTCTCAGGAAGTCAAGACCTACCCCCTTCCTCCAAGCGAGCGGATTTTTGCCCTGTGTTGGAATATTGACACGCCAAGCACCTCAGAAGCAGAACACACACCGCCGTCCTTACGCGCCACCCTCTGCCCCGCGCCTGAGCATTTCTGCTATCAGTTACATTTTACCTCAGGTTCAAAGACACAGCTTCATACGCATGATTATATCGAATTGGCTTATGTGGTAGAAGGCGAATTTCGCCAGCGAATCCTTGGACGTGACATCGTATTTTCCAAAGGCGAGCTGTGTTTGGTGGATAAAAACTGTCTGCATCAGGATTATCTTCTTGAAAAGCCCGCCACCGTTCTGTTCCTTGGCATTGCCAACGATATTTTCACCGAGATTATGGACGAAACGATTGCCACACAGAAGATTATTTCCTTTCTGCAGTCCGCGCTCCTGAAACAAAAAGACCTGCAGCAATATCTGCACTTCCGCCCTGGCTCAGACTTTGCCGCAGCCGAAGAATTAGAGCAATGCCTATGCCTTCTGCTTAACGAGCTGTACCATGGAAGTATTGGATTTCACTATATCTGCAAGGGGCTTTTGCTTCGCATCTTTCGAATCATCAGCACAAAGTATGACTTCTCCCTCTCAAAAGAGCTGAGAAAGACCATGAACTGGATTGTTTTCGAGGAAATTCAGGACTACATCAAACACCATTATGCCACGGTAACAATCCAAGAGCTGGTCAGAGAATTTCATTTTCAAGAAGATTACTTTAACCGGATAATAAAAAGCAAGACAGGACTTACCTACTCCGATTATGTACAGCAGCTTCGCCTTGAACAGGCAGAGCATATGTTAATCTCCTCCACCCGAAGCGTGGAGGAGATTACAGAGCTTGTGGGATATCGCAATAAAGGATATTTCTATAAGATATTCAAGGAAAAATATGGCACAACGCCGTCGAGATATCGGAAAAAAGGATGATGTCACTCGCTGAAGCGTACCCTCTCAATCAGGGAGTCCTTTTTCACAGACTTTCCTATCCCGACTGCAAGCAAACCCTGAAGCAGTATCAATGCAGCCGTCACGATAATGGCGGCGGCAGCCGGATAATGGTAAGTGGTAATAGAAAATATTCCTTGGTTCTTTGCGTACAGGAATAATGGATATCCTGCGATGCTTCCCAGTCCCACAGATATTACAAGCGTACCTGCCGTGTAGAAAAGTCCCTCCAATTGGAGCATTTTCATAAGCTGGGAATCAGACATTCCGATAGCCTGCATCATACCAAGCTCTTTTTTGCGCACATGGACACTGTTTAACATGGTATTAATCAGATTCATCACACTAATCAGTGCCAGGATCCCAAGAAATGCATAGGTGGCCCCGCGGGTGGTTGCCATGGCTGATTTCCACTGGTCATATTCTCTTTTCCAAGTCCGCATTTCAATCCTTCCAGATGACTTTACGATTTCCTCTAAAGACTCAAAAAGCTTTTGGTCATAGTCCTTATCTGCAATTATATGGAAATATAGGTTAGAATTATTCTCACTTAGCCGGTCTGCCGCTTCTTTTGCCATAATCAGCCAGGAATAGTTTGTCAGACCACTATCATAATTTCCGACTGCCGCAATCTCAAATTCTTTCTCATACTCGCGGTCCCCGTCATGAACGGTCAGCTCAAGCTTACTTCCCACATCCAAATCCGGATACCAGTGCTTTAACGCACTGTCCAAAATCACCTTGTCTCCGGACTTTAATTCCTCATAGGTCACCTTCCCTTTCTCAATCCCTTTTTCCAGTTCTTTGGCATATTCTTCCGGTACTCCATTAATTGCATTAACATCCCCCTCCATAAACATCTCGCCGGTTACTCTGATTGCGGTAAACGCCTCTACCTTCTCTACACCTTTAAGCTTCTCAATCTGCCGCTTTAAGTTCTCGTCTAAGGGGTTATCCTTCTGTACCTGTAACCAGCTCAATTCCGGATGCTCCTTGTCATTTTCTTTTATAATGGGCGAAATCTCATACTGGCCTACTATCGAGCTGTCGGCGCTCTCTCTTGGATTTGCACAGGATAAGACCGTGGCAACCACCATCAGAAACACACCCGTAGCCGCCATGGAGATAACCGTAATCGCACTTTTCTTCTTATTATCCATAAGATTCCGAAAGGTCAGCCGCCCAACGGTAATATATTCATATCCTTTTCTCCTGCTTTGCGTCTTTTTCCCGCTTCCTTGGGCGTGCATTGCCTCCACCTCAGAGATTTTTGCGGCTTTATGCATCGGACGAAGCAGAGAAATATACACGGTACATAAGGTCACTGTAATTGCAAGGAGGTAAGCCCACCAATAACAAAGAGACACCTCGCCGTTTCTCGTTATTTCTCCTATAGTCTTCATAAGCTCGCTCTCTTCCTTAAAAAGATAGATAAACAGGGACATGACAGCCTTCGAGGACAGCGTACCCAGCGCTAAACCAGCGGGAATTGCCAAGACAGCAACACACAGGCCCTCCCGCAGAACAATCTGCTTAATCTGACGCTTTGTGGCGCCAATCGCCTTAAGCCTCCCAAATTCCTGAACCCTCTGGTTCATGGAAACATAATAGATGCTGTAGATAGTAATCACTCCCGCCAGCATAATGATAGCCATAATTATAATGATCGCCGGTATAGTAACCGGATCTACATAGTTTGCCGCCAGATACTCCGTATTGATATTCGTTTCATTTTCCGAAATGTCAAATTGAACGGCAATATTCTCAATTGCGGTTTCTATATTATCTGTTGTGGATTTATCAGTATCGCTAATCTGAAAAAGGAAACGATAGACAATCTCTTCTTTGGGAACCTCCTCTTTTATAAATGCTTCTGATACCAGCGACGTGTAGATTCGCTTCTCAAGATTACTGGGGCTGTCTTCAAAAAACCCACAGATTTTAAATTCCTTTGTCTCTGTCAAATCCAACGCCCCTCCTCGGTATATCTGGTAAGGGACTGAAACCGTATCTCCAATATCTCCTCTTTGCCCCAGTTCTTTAAGTATTCCCTCCGAAACTACAATCTCATCCTTTCGTTCCGGTAAGTTTCCTTCTGCCAGTTCCATTTTATATAATGCAAGCCCTTTTGCATCCATAAACATCATAGAAACATCCGCATCCGCCAAATTCATATACCCCGCGTCACTTCTAAGCCCATATACGGAAATATCATGATGTGCGGCCAGTTGGCAAACCGTTTCCTCATCCACATTCCGGTAAAGAGCATGCCAGGATGGATACATTTTTCTCACCGCTGCAAATTGGAGATCTGCCATCCCCTTCCCCACCGTAGGGATTATCAATAACAACATTGTCGTCAGAACGGTTGCAATCCCAATCAGTATATTCCTGCTTTTATAGTATTTCATATTGTCATAAGCGACTCTCGTTGTCATTTTCATCAGCAATTCACCGCCTTACCGTCTTCAATCTCAATCATTCTGTCTGACATCTGAGCAATCATCTCATCATGTGTGATCATAACCAAGGTCTGCCCCATATCCTTCACACAGCTTTTCAACAGGCTCATCACCTCAAGCTCAGTCTGCGAGTCAAGATTCCCTGTTGGCTCGTCTGCAAGAATCATGGCCGGACTGGTCACCAAAGCTCTTGCAATCGCTGTCCGCTGTTTCTGCCCGCCTGACAGTGCATTCGGCATCGTATCTTTTTTATCTGCAATTCCAATCTTCTCAAGGACCTCCTCCACATCTTCCCTTCTTACCCTCCGATTGTCAAGCCCCAAGGGAAGCACGATATTCTCCCACACATTCAAAGACGGAATCAAATTGAAGTCTTGAAAAATAAAGCCAATCTTTTTTCTCCGAAACGCTGCCAACCGGTCATCCTTCAGGGCAAAGATATCTTTTCCTTCTATCAATACCTTTCCTTCATCCGGTCTGTCCAAGCCTCCAATCAAGTGCAGAAGCGTAGATTTGCCAGAACCAGAACGACCTACGATTGCCGTGAATTTTCCTCTCTCTATTTCCAAGTCTGTATGGTCTACCGCCCTAACCTGATTTTCTCCTGTTCCGTAATATTTCACCAGATTTTTTGTCACTAGAATCTTACTGCTGTCTGTACTCATAGATTACCTCCTGCATATTTGTTATTTCTGTTGATTTCTTATAACCAGATTATACTTGCCTAACATTGCAAACCCCTTACAAAAACCATAACAGTTTTGTAAGGGTTTCATACCTTGTTATCCTCTGCTTTGAAGGGTAATCCGAAATACCGTACCTTTTGCCGACTTCACCTTGGCGGAAATAGTCCCGCCTTGCCGTTCCAGAATCATTCTCGCAAGATACAAGCCCACGCCTGCGCCTTCTTCCGCCAGCTTTTTCGCACGCTCTCCCCGATAGAATCTGTGATAGATTCTTAATAATTCCTCCTTCTTTATTCCCATACCCTCATCCTCTATCTCAATCAATACATTCCGAACCAGAGGCTTTACGCGCACCGTAACCTTCGTATGCTCCTGGGAATATTTCACAGCATTATCCAGCACATTGATCAACGCCTCTTCCGTCCATTTCCTGTCATGGCAGATTTCCATATCTTCGTCCATCTCCACCTGAATCTCAATATCTTTGTTCTTAGCTTTCATATAAATCTGGCTCACAGCTCCCGCAAGGGTCTTTCTTAAGCTTGCCTGAATAGGCTTAAGCTGAATCATGTGCGTTTCCAGCCGCGACAGGTTTACCAGCTCCTTCAAGAGTATCTCCAGCTTCTCAATCTCTTTTTCTTCCTGCTCATGAAATTCCATACGCTCCTCGTGAGTAAGCTGATAATCCGACACCAGCTCGTAACTCATCCGAAGAGACGCAAGAGGCGTCTTTAGCTGGTGAGAGATATCTGTGATCAGCGCCTTTGTGCTGTCCTCCTCTTCCTGAAAGGCTCGTTTCAACGCCGCAAAATATACGCCCAACTCACGAAGCGACTCCCACACTTTCCTCCACTCTTCCGAATTTACCCTGTCATCATTTTCGTAATCCGGAATTTCATCAAATTCCCCTCTTCGGAATTGTTCCAGGCTCTCATGTAATATGAGTAGATTTTCTCGGAAATCCTCTCTGCTCCTGCAATCCCAATACCCTATCCCCCCAGTCATCAAAGCCCCTGCCAATATGCCAACTCCCCAGAATATCCACCATGACCTGTGGGCAGCGGTATTATTTTCTGCATAACCATACTTATCTTTTAAGATTTTCTCCATTTTACTGGTATGTGTGAGTGGGTCCTCCTCATATTTTGTATGCTCCGGCTTCTCCCATGCCGCTATGATTTCCGCCTCAAGCTCAGGATGAGCTGTTATCAGACCGAACATCCTCTGCCGATTATTCACACTCTCATATCTTTCCAAAATAAAGAAAAATACCGAGAAGAATACACAAAAAACAAGATAAATGATAATATATTTTCTTACTTTCTTATGACTGTTTCGGTCCATATATATCCTAATCCTCTCACATTGGAAATTGCATCTGTCCCCAGCTTATTCTTCAATCTGCTGATATTGACTGTCACTGTGTTCTCGTCCACAAACTGTCCGTCCACATCCCACACATGCTCTAAAATACTGTCCTTAGATACAATCTGCCCCCCATTCTCCCAGAGATAGGTCAATAGCTGCATCTCCTTCTTGCTAAGCGACACCTCCCGGCCTCTCTGATACACCTTCATTTCCCTGCAATTCAGTTCTAAGTCCCCGCATACCATAATACTCTTGTATTCCTTTGTACTGTCAATCCGTCTCATAAGAGCATTTACCTTTGATACTAATACCATCAGAGAAAATGGCTTCGTAATATAATCGTCCGCGCCTGCATCGTATCCATTTACAATATCAATCTCCGAATCCAGCGCCGTCAAATAGATAAAATAGGTATCGCCAATCTCACGGAGCTTACGCCCAAAGTCTAAACCGCTTCCATCAGGAAGGGTAATGTCGCAGATGATTAGGCTATAGCGCTCTTTCTCAATGCAATCCTTTGCCTCTGCCAACGTAAATGCCGAGGTAACAGCATAACCTGCTTTCTGTAAAGTCAGCGTTATCCCACGGTTCAAACTCTTGTCGTCTTCCAGTAACAGTATTTTCTGCATCGTGTTCGTATCCTTCCCTAATTATCTGCTGATTTACTCTTACGCTTTTTCGGCTTTGGTTCCGGAAGCTCTTGATATGTCGCTTTTACAAGCTCTGTCAATGCCTCTTTGTCCTCCACATCTTCCACAAGCAAATAATTTTTTGCTCCTTTGTAAGGGGGAGCCTCCGACAGTTTCGGAGACAGCCTCCGTCCTGCCTCCGTAATCTTTAGGAATAACTGGTCCTCGCAGATTACACCGAAAATCTTCCCATTGCAATAAATACCGTATTCTCCAAACATCTTTCTGTACGTAATCTCTCCGGCCTCACGAAGCTGCTCCGCAATAAATTCCACAAATTCAATTTTTGATGCCATCTATTTATCTCCCTTTCTTCTAAACAAAATATCATTCGTTCTTATATTTTCTGCAGATTCCTTCCGCAAATTCCAAAACCTCCTTGCGAACCTCCTTTGGCTCAAGAAGCTCTGCGCCGCTTCCAAAGGAAACAATCCATCCAATAATACTTGTCTTGTCCGTAAACCCAAAAGAAAAAAGCAGCGTGCCGTCCGGCTGTACTTGAAAACTCTCAAGCCCGTATTCTTCTATCAGCCTCCATTTATATTCCGGCTGTATCTTCGCTTTTATCTGGTAAACCTTGGGAAATACCCGTTCTGGTGAAAGCTCCGGCAAAGGCGGCCTCAAACGCTTCTCAAAAGCCTCTCCCACTTGAAGGTCTGTCATTCTCCCCAGCTTAAACAGCCGGAAGGCTTCTCTCTTTTCGCACCATCCCCATATATACCAACCTGCCCATTGGAAGAGCAGGTCATAAGGCTCTATGGTTCGTCTTGCTTCCCCTTTTGGCGCATGGTAGCAGAATGAAACTTTCCGCCCTGCAATAATGGCGCTGTGCAGCAATTCTATTTTAGGAGAGAGGGTGTCCTTGTACCAGGAGGAAAGGTCAATCAGAATATGCGTATCTCCTGTAAGAAGGTTTGAGGCGCCTGCCGATAATTTCTCCATTAACTGAGCATATCTATTCGTCCCCCATACACTGTCCAAGCTTCGAAGCCCTGCCAGAATCGCCTGCATATCAGAGGTACTAAGCAGCGTACGCTCAAGCCTATACCCCTCCATAATTGAAATGCCGCCGTTTGCCCCCTGTTCCGTAACGAGGCCGCTGAAAAAGTAGCTATCACCGCCTATATTTGATATAATGTAATTATTA
>BLMJ01000096.1 GCA_011960625.1 Lachnospiraceae bacterium
GGTAGTGTCAAATAGTTTATGAAAACAGAGCCTGAAAAATATAGGCTCAAATGAACCTTGAAAAATGCAAATATATCAATCGGCAGGCCCTTCGGGGACTTAGGGCTTTGCCCTAAGAATCCACAAGGGACCTGTCCCTTGACCCATTTTCGGGCTCTGCCCGAACCCGTCCTCGCCGGAAGGCAGGAAAAGGGCGCAGTAGCCCCTTTTCTGTACAATAGGATGATCCGAGAACCTTATGTCAAGAGGCTTTCGCGGCATATCCTCACACTTTGTGTTCCGGTATTCCACGGTCCTCTTGACAACGGTTCCGCTCCGTTTATGTGGTTGTCTGCTTTTGGAGATTTAAAATTGTTTGCTGGCCAAGGAAGATCAACAGCTGCCATTTTCCCGGCATATTATCCGCGCCTTCCAACATTTCTACTTTGTTAAGAACGTTGTAGTTTTTATGTTTGTGAGGACGCAGGAAATTATAGTATGCAACCCATAGGGCCAGATCATAGTTGGCGCCATCGATGTTATCAAAGCCGTTTGTCTTCCGGTAGGATGATTTGTAGGTACGGTTCAGCCGTTCGATCATCTGCTTGAATGGTCGGAATTCTTTGGAAACAGCATCATCATTGGTAAGTCCGATCACCTGTGTGATGCTGAATTTAAAACGGTCACCGAATTCCCGGAAAAACTGTTGGGCGGCGAGGGGATAGGCACTGTATCCATCCGCGATAAAGCGGAACTCTTTTGGAAGTTCCTTAAAGTGCCGGAAAGCCATGCGCATTGCCAGGATGCAGGGTCCGACACCACGGTTGTCCGAGACCTGGTAGCCAATAATGGAGCGTTTTGCAGCATCCATGATGAACCAGATATAGGTCTTGATGCCGCGGATTTTAATATAGGTCTCATCGGCAGTGAAAATATCGCCGGCCTGATAATCATAGTTGTCTACAAAAGGTTTTACACAGATTGCGGCAGTTTTACAGTAGTTGGCGATCTGTTGGTGTGAGATACGGATGTTATAAAGGTCTTTGAGTGCCTGGGAGGTTTTCCTCAGAGAAAGCTCGAGATTGATATGCAGAGTCAGGCATAAGGACATGACATGGGAATCAAACTTGCTGAATTTCAGGGAAGAAGCGTTCTTAGGGAGTGAATTTAAATCCATGGAAAAGAAATCCAAGGTGAATTCACGGTAGATATAGTGGAGTTTATATTCATTTTTGCCATAAGGCTTTTGCAGATGTTCTTTATCAACCTTTTTGAGGTTGTGTAGATAATAAGGGCACTTGGGGTTCACACATTTATGGATGACAAAGTGCTTGCGGTCTTTCTTATGGACGAGGGAATGACCGCAATGAGGACAGCGCAGGATGT
>BLMJ01000097.1 GCA_011960625.1 Lachnospiraceae bacterium
GATGGCGGTACTTTACCCCTCGCGGCGGATACACAATTAGCTTTCCGCCTGAGAGCCCTTTCCCGAAATAATCATTGCTGTCCCCCACCAGCTCTAACGTAAGCCCTTTCGGAATAAACGCTCCAAAGGACTGTCCTCCAGCGCCGGTACATTTCACCACATAACTGTCCTTTGGCAGCCCTTGTGGATATCGCTTGGTAATCTCAGAGCCAAAAATCGTCCCAAACGTGCGGTCTGTATTCGCCACCTCTACCTCAATACTCCGCTTCTGCCCCTTTTTCAGGGAAGGAAGTAACTGCTTTACTAAAACCCTCTCATCCAAGGTCTTTTCCAGTTCAAAATCATATACCTTCTTAGGGTTAAATGTGAACGAAATCTTGCTTCCTTCATAGGGATTGTAGAGAATCCGCCCAAGCTTCAATGTGGCCGCACGAGCAGAGGTGGCCTGTTCTTTCACTTTCAGAAGGTCCGTACGCCCAACCAGCTCATCAATGGTCCGCACGCCAAGCCTTGCCATATATTCCCGCAGATTCTCCGCCATAAACCGCATGAGGTTCATCACATACTCCGGTTTACCTGTAAAACGCTTCCGAAGCTCTGGATTCTGTGTCGCAACTCCCACCGGACAGGTGTCCAGATTGCATACCCGCATCATCACACAACCCATGGTAATCAAAGGCGCCGTGGCAAATCCAAATTCCTCTGCCCCAAGAATGGCAGCAATGGCAATGTCACGCCCGCTCATAAGCTTCCCGTCTGTCTCCAGACGCACACGCTCACGAAGCCCGTTCTGTATCAAAGTCTGATGTGTTTCTGCTAGACCAAGCTCCCACGGAAGTCCCGCATTGTGAATCGAGCTTCTTGGCGCCGCGCCGGTTCCTCCGTCATATCCGGAAATCAGAATCAATCCTGCCCCTGCTTTCGCCACACCTGCTGCAACGGTCCCCACGCCCGCCTCTGACACCAGCTTCACAGAAATTCTCGCATCTTTGTTCGCATTTTTACAGTCATAAATCAACTGTGCCAAGTC
>BLMJ01000098.1 GCA_011960625.1 Lachnospiraceae bacterium
AGTGCATCTGCCGCCGGACAGCCTGCTTATGGTGTTGGCGGCGGACGGTATGGACGAAGGTAAAGTGTGGGAATATTTTGCCGAGCTGCAAAATCGCATGGAAAGCAGGTTTAATATCCTGACTTTTATCTGCATAGGAAATTCCTTTGTGAGATTTGAAGAACTTCCGGATGTGTACAGGGGTGCAAGAAAGCTTCAAAAGTATCTGATTATCGAGGGATACGGAAACTGCATCAGCCTGCGGCAGATTCAGAACCGAAACACAGAAGCAATCCGTATGGATGAAACACAGCTTAGGAAATATATCTTGAAAAGGGAAAAGGAAGCGGCAGTTAATTATATTGAAGATTTGTTTATTAATAATATACGTAAGGAAGCCGCTGTAAGCTCGCTGTACCAGATGGCGGTGAAGATGGCGATGCTTTTGCAGGATATCAAGAAGGAATACAAGCTGGAATCAGGAAGGTTCCATGATCTCTCGGAGCTTATAGAGACGATTTTCAGTGCGGAGGATATCCACGGGATTAAGACGGCGTTTATTTCTGAGATTGCGGAGATTATTGAATGTATGCATGGGGAGGATTCTAAGTATACCCCTGTCGTGCGCCAGATTATTGCCGAAGTGCAGAAAAATTATAAGGAGGACATGAATCTGAAAACCCTTGCGTATCGGTATCATATGAATGCTTCTTACCTGGGGCAGCTTTTCCAGAAGGAGGTGGGATGCTCTTTTGCGCAGTATCTGAGCAATACGAAGAACAGCATTGCCAAGGAGCTGATTTTAAATACCAATATGAAAATTAACGATATCGCAAGGCAGGTAGGGTATCCGGATACCAGTTATTTTTATCGGAAATTTAAACAGAGTTATGGTGTGTCGCCGGCTTCGCTCAGGGAGATGAAGAAATATTAGAGTGTACAGAATCGTGAAATAATGGACAAATTATTTCACGATTTTTTTGCGCTAGAATTTATCCAATGAACCTGAAAGTTTTCAACTTTCAATACAAACTGCACAATGATATAGTTGATACAAGCAAAAAACACCGCAGTTTAACGAACCGGTAAGTTGACAGACGGTATAGGCATTCCATCACCGCTCAGAATAGACGGCCGTAAAAAGAGGGGGAGGAACGCCGGCGAAAAGGAGGAGGTTAAGAGTTGAAGGCGAATACAAAAAAAGCTGCAAAGCCTAAGGGGAATTTCCTTAGCCGGCTTAAGGCAAACAAAGAGCTGCTTATATTGAGCATGCCGGGAGCAGTCTGGTTTCTGTTTTTTGCATACCTGCCGTTGTTCGGTATTCTGGTAGCATTCAAGAAATTCCGATTGTCCGGGGATGGATTTTTCTACAATCTGTTCACCAGCGAGACGGTGTGGTTTGACAATTTTAAGTTCCTGTTCAGCAGCGGCGACGCATGGATTATCGTAAGGAATACGGTGCTTTATAATCTGACATTTATCAT
>BLMJ01000099.1 GCA_011960625.1 Lachnospiraceae bacterium
ATATATAGGACAGCATCTCCTCCGTCACCTCTGTAGGTATAGACCCTTCCACCTGGCGGGCACTCGCAGGCGTAATGGTATCGCGCATGGCAGTAATATCCATCGCCCTTGCAAAGCCGCTCAGTGTATTCACTACATATCCATTGTAGGAAAATGAAATCTGCGGATAGGTAGCGGAACCAATATCGGCTGTCATGTTATCGTTCCCTTTATTCGTATAGTAGCTGAAACCAATAACCGCAATGATAAACACCAAAACCAGAATAGCCGTATCCCTTAGTTTCTTTATCCAATTCATCTAAGACTCCCCTTCTTATTCTAACAGACGCCCCAGGGCCGGCGATACCTTAAGAAACTCTTCACACCTTCTAATCGCCTCCCTATTCTCCCCCTTTTTACCATTCCTGACCCCGCGAATCAGAATATTCTTAGGCGTATGCTCCATGTCTATAAACTCAAGAATCTGCGTATCATACCCTGAGTCTTCCAGATACTCCGCCCTCAGAGCATCCGTCACAAGAGCTGCCATTCTCTCCTTAATCAATCCATATTTGAAAATAGGCTGCAATACGTCACATCCAATCTGCCCGTTCAGCTCATGCTGACAGCAAGGGACGGATAAGATAACCTTCGCCCCCCCATCCCACAGCCTTCGCAAGGGCGTAATCCGTAGCCGTATCGCAAGCATGAAGGGTCACAACCATATCTACCTGTTCGACCCCGGTATACCCTGCAATGTCTCCCTCCAGAAATGTCAGCTTTTCATAGCCATATTTCTTTCCAAGCTGGCTGCAGTGTGCAATAACCTCCTTCTTTAAGTCCAGCCCAATAATTCGAATATCATATCCCTTACACTCATGTAAATAATAGTACATAGCAAATGTCAGATAGGATTTGCCGCACCCAAAATCAACGACTGTCAACTCCCTGTCTTTATCAAGCTCCGGCAAGATATCCTCAATAAACTCCAAAAACCGATTAATCTGTCGAAATTTGTCGAATCTGGAATGTACAATCTTTCCCTCCTCCGTCATCACACCTAAATCTTTCAGAAATGGAACAGGCACACCTTCCTCTAAGATATAACGCTTCTTACGATTATGGCTTAAATCAATCTCCTTTCTCCCACATACCAAAGCTTTCTTCTTTATCGTCACCTTGCCCTTTTTGCTTACCAATATGGTATAGAGACACTTTGCGGTCTCCATCTGAAGCTGCCGCATATTCTCCATCTCTTTAAGCAGCAGCATACAGGCTTCCCCAGACTCTACATTCCGGTGAAATGCCTGATGGTTGCGAAATGTTTCAATCTGGAAGATCAACTTTTCCTTACTAAGAAGCGGACGCACCTTAATCTTCTCAGCAATGTCCTTCTGTCTCGGATTGCTCAACACGGCAGACCGAAACTCTATATTAAGATTATCCTGTAGTAATATTTTTAATTTATCCATAGTATTTACTATTGTAATGTTTTTTCCCCATAAACGCAAGTAGAGACAGAAGTATTTTCACAGCCAAATAAAACAGAGCACATGGCTGCCCATGTGCTCATCGTTCTGCACTAACTATGAACTTGCGGAAAAGTAATCGTAACACGGAATAGATCTCCGTCCAGATACAATTCAAAATTCCCGCCCTGCATCTCTGTCAGCGTCTTTGCGATTGAAAGCCCTAAACCACTGCCTTCGGTCCCTCTGGAGATATCCCCCCGAATAAATCGCTCGGTCAGTTCATCCGCCGAAATATTAAGGGGCTGATTGGATATATTTTTCAGGCTAAACACTGCGGCATCTCCAATCGTGTAGAGATCCGCATATACCCTTGTTCCCTTCATCGCATATTTAGCGGCGTTATTATAGATATTTGCCAGAACCCGCCAAAGCCTTCTTCCGTCAGCACGTATGATGACCTCATGCTCGGGAAGCGACATCACCTCAGACAACTCATTGGCTGTGAATTTCTCCTCAAATTCTCCGCTGGTCTGCTGGATGATTTCCACCAGATTAATATTCATAAATTCCAGCGTAATATTTCCGGAGCTCACCTTCGATGCTTCTACCACGTCCTCTGTAAGGGTCTTAAGCCTCTGGGACTTCTCGTCCAAAATATCCAGATACCGAATAATCTTCGGATCGTCAAATTTTTCCTGTTTCAGAAGAGTCACATAATTAATGATTGACGTCAGCGGAGTCTTGATATCATGGGAGACATTCGTAATCAAATCTGTCTTAAGCCGTTCGCTCTTAATACTCTCTTCCAGCGCGGCGTCCAGCCCTTGACCGATAGAATTAATCTTTTCCGCAATGCTCCTTTGCTCATCCCCCATACCGTCAAGAGAAATCTTGTAGTCCACCTGTCCTCCTGCAATCTTGTCAACTCCTACGACAATCTTCTGCCGTCCGACCGCCTGCCTGACCATATAGATAAAGACTGCCAATTCCCCTGCCAGCATCAGGACCAGAGCATAGACGTTGTTGTTACTAAACACCGTAATCCAGTGGACAAGCACAAAAATAGTAAATACCACAACCGCTTTCCAAACTGCATGGATACTCGTAAATACACGTTTTGCAAAGCAAATACCACTTCTGAACAGACTGTTCTTCCAAAGGGTCTTCGCCTTAATCCTTCTTACAAGACTTAGGTATCCTGTCAGGAACATCGCACAGGTGTATACAGCGATTATGCCGCCTGACACCAACGTATCCGACGGGAAAATATACATATAATCTATCCTTTGATACGCCAAATTAGATATAGAGCTGACAGAGCCCGACAGATCCGTCCTAATTCCAAATAAAAACACAGGTATGGCCCACATCAGAACCACTGCCGCTGCCGCCGGCTCCGTCTTCCACTTATCAAACCAGTTAAGGCATATCTCCTGGCTCTGCCCGTTCCTGCCTGCAACTGCCGTAAGCCATATCAAAATCACAGCCAGCAGAAATACGGAGGTTACTCCCAAAATCAGCACGCCCCTTACTAACGGGCTATTTTTTTCATATTGCTGTGCCTCTAAATAGATAGCATCCTTAATCGGATACTCGGTATCCACGCTTACCGCATAGACGAAGCCCTTCTCTTTACCGCCGGAATACTTAATCTCGTCTCTCCATTCTGCCGCGTCAATCCCTTCGATATTCGAGTCAAAATCCTTAAGTTCCGGCTCTATCACAGCATATTTTCCCATCGTCCGAATCTTTTCCAGATTCTCGCTTAACTTTCCATAATCCCGAAATTCCTTCCGGTTGGTGTACACAAGCCCCTTCTCTGTATCTGCATATAGATAGGTAAGATTCGTATCCCCCTCCTTATATCCATTTTCCATCCACTCATAAGCGCTATAGGCAT
>BLMJ01000100.1 GCA_011960625.1 Lachnospiraceae bacterium
AAGTAAAAAGCAGAAAAAATATAGTGAAGACACAAAATTTACTCACAGGTATATGTTTGTAATTACTTCTCTGCCGGCAGAGATTTCTGCGGAGAAGATTCTTGCCTGTTACCGTCTGCGCTGGCAGATTGAGCTTGTGTTTAAAAGAATGAAATCGTTGCTTCAATTAGGCAATATCCCGACGAAGACAGAAGAAGCTGGGGAGGTCTGGATTAATGGGAAAATCCTGCTGTCGCTTCTCACTGAAAAATATCTTGGGGATATTGATTTTTCCCCCTCTTGGAACATCCGAAGGGAACCGGAGTATATGGAGAGAGACCAAGCTGGTGTCATTTATAATTTTCATGATGATACTTCCAGATAAGGTGTCAATGTCTATTGACATTCTGGAACTTATAAAGATGTCATTTATTGAAAAACGAAGAAAAATCCGACAGCAGCTTATTCAAATATTGTTAAGTTAGTGCCTATGGGGGTATGCCCTTCTGCAAAAATCATGAACATGATGGAAAAACTCGGAAATCAGATCCGGCACTCCTATGAAGTGTTAGATCGTATAAAGCAGGGACTAAAAGAAGATTGTCCGGGGGGAGGGTGGAGGATACCAGTGTTCGTATCCGGTATTTCGGGGTATTTATCAAACGGTTTCCCGTCTGATGGAGCGGGGCGGGCAAAGCGTATATCTGATGCTTTGTACTTTGATAGACGGTAAGGGGAACCCGATGAAAGAAGGGGAGCGTCTGGATGAGTTGTCCGTCCGTTTGAATCAGGCAATACAAAACTCCATCCGGCATGGGGATATTATGAACCAGCAGAGCACATAAAACAATCACTGCCACAATCAGCGTTGTTCCCACTGCGCTGCAGGCTTTGCACGCTTTTTTACGGTTGTTCTGTTTCTTTTTCATGGTTTTTGTGACCCATCCGGCGTTCCTCGATCCTTTCCTGCCGCTTTTGCGGGAAGCGTTTTTTTCCTTTTATAAAGATAAATGACAGCAACTGCCAGTACTGCAGCGGCTGTAGCGGCAATCCCGGCATAAATAGGGAAATACCCCATCAACCCTGCCTGCTCCGCTTTTATGTCTGCCAGCGGAACTTCGCCGTCATCCAGGTTTTCCAGCTCCTGCTGATCCAACGGAACATTATCGTCCGGAAGCGGCACGTTCGCATCTCCTCCCGGAGGAGTTTCCCCGCCTTGCTCCGCCGCATCGGCATCCTGTGCGTCTGCCGCGCCGGCATCGGCATCCTGTGCCCCCGGCGTCCCGCCACCTGCTGCGGTGGTCGTTGTCGTCGTCCCCGCTGTCGTCGTCCCCGTTGTCGCCGTTGTCGTCGTTCCGCCCGGCGCAGGCGTCGTTCCCGCCGCAATCCGGGTATACCGGAACGTAAATATATTTTCCGCGGCATTTGCCGAAAGTGTTTTTACCATATTTAAAGACGAGGGCTGGTAGCCTTCGATATAACGAGAAGACACATACTGCCGTTCCCCGATGTTTCCGTAATACGTGTCGCTTTTCATCAGCGTATTCCCCGCTTCATCCTGATACGAAACCGTATACTCCGCCATATCTCCCCGGACGCCGTAAGCGGCTACAAAATCTCTGTCGCACGCCACATAAAACGCCGGTGACTCTGCCTGTGCATTGTCCCTTCCGGATCTTCTGACGCCTCTCACATAATACCTCTCATCTGTTGTTTCTATCGCATCCTGCGGACGGATATATACCATATCGCCGTACTGCAGCCCGCTGATGACGGCACAGTCATCCGAAAAAGAAATCCTGGCTGTAGAAGAGCTGATCTCTACACCGCTGTTGGTAATGGTTCCCTGATTTCCGGCATATAGGCGAACCGTATACGTATACGCCTCTTCTGCTGCCGATACCGCCTGACTGCCGGATATGGCCATTAAAAATAAGATCAGAATACTCATGCCCGCGTTTTTCAACCATCTCATACCATATTCTCCCCTCTTTTAAGTTTCCTCTTCCTGCTGGCGCCGCAGCAAAAAAATTCCTCCGGCCAAAAGAATGAGCCCGGACCCAAACATCAATACCACATAACGCATGATCTTAGTTTCATCCCCTGTCTTTACGGCATTTCTGTCTGTCCTTAAACCGCTCGGATCTCCCGGCGTCGTACTTTCGTCTCCGCCCGCCGTTTGTCCCGAAACGAGTTCCGTCGCAAAATCCATCTGAAGCCTTGCCAGCGTATTCTGGTAATCATTGACGAGCGTCTCGCCGTCCAACGCCACTTTTAACTTCACAACACCGGATTCTCCGTTTCCCATCCGATCCAGGTAAAAATAATTCTGAAGCGAATTGGTTGCTCCATGCAGCCCTACGCCGCCGATTTTTCCGTCTCCTCCAAACTTTTCACTGGAGTAGAGCGTCGTCGTCTGTCCTTTGATATCCGTATAAGTCAGCAGATAATCGTATGCGCCGCCCGCAGCGTCTCCCGCATCCTCCAATGACTCCAGCACTTCGTTTTTCATATACCAGTCCGCCTGGCCGTCAAACGTATTTTTTATTGTGACTGTCAGCTCCACCGAATCCCCGGGCTGCATCGCTCCCGCCTCATTGCTCATATCCGCCGACGTGAAATTACTTTCCATTTTTTTGCCGTCAAACGTCACCTGCCAGCCTGACGCTCCCTGTCTGTCTTCTGCCCATACCGAGACTGAAGATGCAAGGAGGAAACATAACACTGCCATAACGCCTGCGCTTCTCCGTTTTTTCTTCATCTTCCCTGCCTCCTTTAAAGTATTCCAAGGCCGGATGCGTCCACACCCCAGGCGCTTTTGATTGCGTCCTTTGCATTATGCGTCTGAACGGCGTCCACCTCTACGTCTATATGAAATTCTACGCCGTCGTATTTATATACGGTAGTAACGGTATCTCCTTTTGTTTCAATCGTCGCTTCCTGCGCCAGCCTTCCGTCAATCCGGACGGTGTCTGCAAAAGGTTCCGTCTCTTTTCCGGTTTTTAATATCCCTTTATAAAACAGTTCCACACATTCTGCCGTTTCATTGGGATTTTTGACCCATTGTACGGAATTGATAAAATTCAAATCGATCAGGTCCGGGGAAAGCGTCGTCACTTTCTGTCCGTCTTTCATCCAATACCGGTAAATACGCACTCTGACATATTCATCGATGGAACCGCTGTTTTTCACCGTCAGCTTCTCGTCATATTTTTTGTTCAACGCCAGCTTTTCTTCCGGCTTTAACAGATTGGCAAGCAGGGAACCGCTCGCAGAACCGTCGCCTTTGTTTGTCGTAACCTTCCATGCATTGTCATTGTAATCTCTGCTGCTGACGACTTCCCCGTTTTCCAGCAAACTTACGCCGATCTGGGAAACCGTAATCTTCGCCACATAATTATCGCTGTAATATGTCAATGCCGCACGGGTACTTCCTACCGTACTTCCCAAAAGGAGCAAAACCGCCGCCGCCAGCATCAGATATGTCAGCCTCTTCTTTTTCATTTTGCGCCAGCCCCCTCTCCTGACCTGTCGGCAATCTTCTGATATTCCGTATAAACCGTATTCCAGTCTGCAGACGGATTTCCGTCCTCGTCATAGACAACCGGCGTGCATTCCTGAATGACAACAACATTAAAACTTTCTTTGTCAAAATCTTCCGGCAGATCACCGATTTGAATATCAAACAGTTCCGTACTCTCCCCCGCAGATAAAATCGGTTTGTAATACCAATACCCGTCGTTTTGGGAATAAGACCAGAGATTTCCGCTCTCGCTTTTATCCTGGTAAGAAATCTTAAGGCCTCCGCCGTAAAATACTTTTACCCTGACAAAACAGTCGTAAATCTGTGATGTATTCTGAATGGAAATATGTTTCGTCATATCGCTGACATCTTCGTGAATTTCTGTCTTGGAGCCAAGGCGTACGACCTGGCTTCCTCCCGCAGACACATAAGTCGTAAAATATGCCGATGCATGCTCTACCTTCAGCGTCCCTGTCAGCAAAAGAGCCGCCGCAGACACAGCCGCTAATTTTTTACAGCTTTTTCTCTTTTTCATATCCGTCGCAGCTCCTTTCCTATTCACCGTCCGAAACCGTGGGATTATTCCATGTCCATCCGCCGTTTCCGTCTGACTCAAAACGATTGGTTACGCCGTATCCTCCGCGGTTTCCTCCGTTATAACGGTTGGTAAAAACAACCGACGCCTCCTGCGCCGCATCTGCACCTGCCGCAGCATCCGAAACAATCAAAACCGTTTCTTCTCCGGATCCTGATACGGTATAGCTTGCGCCGGAGTAAACTTCGGTTACCGTAACCGAAAGCCCTGCCGGGATCTGATCTATGGTCAGCGTTTTGCTTCCCGCCGACGCAAAGGTCATGCTCTCTACCTCATCGTATTGTACTGTGCCGGCCGGGTCCGTTCCGATGATATGAAATACAAACGTAGCCTTTCCCAGCGCCTCATTATAAGTTTCCAGTGTTTTTCTGATATTGAGTTTTCCAAACTGCCGATCGGCTTCCGGTTTTAACCCAATGACCGTATCGTAAACCCATGCGTCGCTCCCTTCTCCGGTTACCGTATAAGCACTTCCCGGAAGCGCTGTCAAATAAGGCGTAAATGTATATAACACCGTATACTCCGGATTATACGTCTCTTTCGGCACAATCAGATACAGACCGGGACTTAGTCCCGTAATTACGCCCTTGGCCGCCCCTTCGCCCTCCTGCGTTCTCTGAATCGTCACCGATGCATCCGCCGGAACGAAAGCAGACGATACAATTTTTTCTGCCTCCCCTGCAAGCGCCTGCCAATCTTTTGCGGCGGCAGAAGAAGGATCTCCGTTCATCGTTCCGAAATCCATTTCCGAAAAGACACCTTCCGGAGTAAAATTCTGTCCTGTCAGATCCACATCCGCCACCCGATATACCGCTACCGGAATCTTCATCCGGTTAAAATCCTCTAAATATGCGTCGCTGCTCCCTATAGATCCTCCTGTCTCTACAGACACCGTAAGAGAACATTCCCGGTTCCTGTCAACTTCCGTGGCGGCCCGCGTCTGCATCAGGCTGATACAGGGCAGAAGCAGCAGCGCCGTAAGAGCCAAAAGATATTCCATTTTGAACATTTTACCTGTCTTCAACATTTTTCCTCCTTACCGTCTCTGTTCTTTTTTCTTTTCATGATGCGGTACATAAGCAAAATTACCAGTGCAGTCAATCCGATGCCAAACAGCAGATACAGCATATAATAATTCTGGATCGCCCGCACCATGGTTTCCACAGGCGAAGTTTCCAGCTCCCCGTCATACAAAACCCTGTGTCCCCGCACAAGCAGACGATGGCTGTTCACCCCATAAGGCGTACATGTAAACAAGGTTACGTAATCCTTCCCTTTTTCTATGGCAAGCGCTTTTCCCAGCGCATCATAATCGTCTTTATCGATCATCGGAAGCACCTGATCGACCTCATATGCGAGATCTTCGTTTAAAATATGAAGATAAAACCGGTCGCCCTTTAACAGCTGATCGATATCGGTAAACAGTTTTGCGCTGGGCAGGCCTCTGTGGGCAGAAAGAACACTGTGATTCCCGTTTCCCCCAATCGGAAGCTTCGTGCCGTTCATATGCCCGACGCCTGTATCCAGCACATCTTCTGCAGTACCATGGTAAATCGACAATTTGATATTTATTTTGGGTATGGTCAGGTAACCCATGATACCGTCTCCCGTAACATTCAGCACATCCCAATACTCCGTATTCCGTATATTTCCTGCCCCGTCGATACCAAATACATCTTCCAATATGCTGTTTTTCCTGAATGCCTGATTATAATTTCGCGCTGCTTCCCACATTTTGTCAAAATCCTCTTCCTGCATGGTATCGATCGCCGTATCATATCCGGAAATCAATTTTGACTGCCGATAGGTATTCCACTGGTCTGAAATCGTCGGATACGCAAGAATTCCAAATCCTGCCAGAAATAACAGACCAAAAAGAATCGATGACAATTTTCTCATCATAACGGATCCTCCCCGGATTCCTCTTCCACTCCGAGCCACTCGGCCAGTTCCTGTATTTCAATCTCTTCGCTTCCCCTCAGCCAGTCATCCGCATCTTCCAATCCCACCGCATCCATTCTCTGCGGTGTATCACCGGATGCTTTTTCTGGCTCTTCAACCCGGCTCTGCATGTCTGCCGCCAGTCTCTTTTCTCTCTGATACAAAAACAGACAGAACATCACCGTAATCAAAATCCCGACGACCACCCATAACAAATAACTGGTATGTAAACTCATATTGGAAAGAGGAACTTTTTCGTCTGCCAGCAATTCCGGTTCATATGCCACTCTGTGCCCCCGTACCAAAAGCCTCTGGCTGTTGACCCCATACGGCGTACAGGTCAAAAGCGTCACAAGATCCATTCCCGGTTCTACCGCCAGGCTGTCTGTCTCCTCCGGCTCTACGATCGAAATTTTATCTACTTCATAACAAAGCGTATCGTCGAGCATATGTAAAAGAAAATGATCGCTCTCTTCCAATTTATCCAGATCCGTAAATAACGACGCGCTGGGCAGGCCTCTGTGGGCGGATATAACGGCATGGGTATTTTCGCCTCCCACCGGAAGAGAACTTCCCTCTAAATGCCCCGCCGCCGTCTCTAACACCTCATCGCTGGTCGTATGGAACACAGGCAGCCTAATATTGATTTTCGGAATTTCCACCGTTCCCATCACACCGTTTCCCGCAAGATTCAAACAGTCCCTGTATGCCGCATCTTCCCCCGACGCCTCTGCAACCGCAAATGAATCCGGAAGGATACTGGGCAAAAGAGCTTCATTATAACTGACTGCCGCCTCTTTTTCCGCCTGATAATCCAGTGTACCGGCCTGCTCCTTTTGTGCCAGAATTTCGTCATAATCCCCGATCAGCTGTGTCTGCCTGTAATTGTTCCACTCGTTTGCTGCCATCGGATACAGCAGCAGGGAGAAGCCGGCTAAAAATAATATACTGATCCATATGTTACCTGCATGTTTTTTCATCTGGACTCTCCTTGTTGTTGTATTTCTTATATTTCGGGGCGGCATTACCGCCCCGAAATGATAAACCGTTCTGTATTTGGTTTTCTTATTTTGCAGATTTTCTGCGGCTTGCGAAGAATAATCCCGCTGCTGCAACCATAATCAGGCAGCCTGCGATCGTAAAGATCGTTGTACCGATACCACCGGTAGAAGGAAGCGAAGACAGTTTTGTATCCAGTACCTCTCTCGTACCTTCTAAGACTGCGGCTGCTTCACCTTCTACGCTAAGCGTAACATCTTCAATTTTTTCATTGATGGAATATCCGTCTGGAGCAACTTTCTCTTCAATATGATAGGTTCCCTCATCCAAACCTTCCACTGTTACCGTACCGTTTACCGCCGTTACATATAACGCGTCGGACTCTGTATCAACCCATTCTGTAAACTTGTTATCGGTATTAAATTTGGCATATTTTTTACTGTCGCCTGCCCCTTTACTGATTAAAAATTTTGCTCCGTCCAAAAACGTCTGATCCGAAGAGTCTTTTTTGGTAATCGTAAGTTTTCCGGTAAAAAGACTCTCACTGCCGGAACCAAACTGACTGAAATTTGCGCCGTCCCCGATGGAAACCTTATTTCCTGCTGTCACACCCGTTACTTTTGCCTGATAAGTAATGACGATCGGCTGATTTGCATGTGCATTATTCTCCAATATCGTACTTAAGTCAGCTGTAAAACTGCTTCCTGTTACATCAGTGGTAAATGCTCCTTCTGCCGCCGGCGGATTTTCTGACTTTACAGAAGCAATCAAAGCTTCCAGAGTTGTTCCCTCAGCGCCGTAATACACGGTCAGAGTTATCTTTCCGTTTTCTGCAATATACTCTGCACCCTGAATTTCGTCTTTTACGATATAACTTCTGTTTGTATCTCCCATAGGAACAAACGGTACTATGGATCCTACATAATATGTTTCGGTACGACCGATTTCTGTAACTTTATTTACTTCGTCACTTGATTTTTCTGTTTTAATTTCAGTACCTTTCGCGGTAACTCCTTGCGTCTGTAAACTGCTTGGAACGCCTCCCGTATATCCGAAGCTTACGTATGCCGCCATCGGGTTATAGGTATATCCGGGCGCCGTTGCTCTGATATAATACATACCTGCATCACTTACCGTAATTGTGCCGGCAGCCTCTGATAAGGTGTATCCGCCGTTTGCCACATTTGTAATTGCGGCTTTAATCTGAGCTTCTGTAGCCGCCGTTACATCCGCCGGTCCGGTAATAGACAAATCCTGGCTTTTTATAAGCATCCAGATTGCTGTCTGCGCATCACTTACCTGTAATGCAGCCGTAAAATTACCTGCGACAGCATCGTTTACAAATTCCCAGCCGGTTGATTCCGATGCCTGTGGTCTGATCAGCTGTAAATACTGATACTGCGTGCCCTCTTTTGCTCCGTTGACCGGAATCACAGCGGTTCCCAGATCTGCAAATACGGTAATCGACATTCCGAGTACCATAGCCAGTGTCAATAACACTGCAAATACTTTTTTCATCCTTTTCATGTTCGTTCTCCTTTTCTTTTATAAAATTTTAGTGATGTGCTATCGCACAGGATGCAATTGTGCACGTCTGCGTGGCGCGAAAACCGCGAAAAGATTTCTTTTCTCCTACCTTCCCCGCACCTTGCTGCACTTATTTTTATATAAGACCAGCGCCCCCGCCATCATAAACAGCATACCGCCGACCAAATACCAATAGATTCCCCTGCCTCCGGAATTCGGCAGTACATACATGGGAGTATTTGTAAATGTATAGACCAATTTTTCTATATCCTGCGACCCGTCCAGGGCGTCTCCCCGGATCGTCTCTGTCTGTGGTCTCTGCCCTGTGACAGATATTCCGTTTCCCGGCCTGATTTCAATTTCCCATACTTCATCGCTCAGGGAATAACCATTTACCGCCGCAATCTCCCGGAACCGGTATGTTCCTGTCACAAGATCGCCGACCTGCAGTTCTATGGTACAATTCCGATCCTGATACCATTTGATCTCGCCAGTTTTGTCAACGGATTTTCCGTAGTAAACACGGCTTTCCTCTTCCGGTAAATCGGCTGCGGAAAGTTCGAATACGGCATCTCCCAAATACGGTCCGCCTTCCGTGCTGCTCTTTTTTACGATCTGCCAGGTACGGTTCCCCAATTTACTGTTCTTTACCGTAACAAACGCATCCTGCCCCAATTGAATGGAACCCATTTCCGTCTTCCTGCCGCCGTCTTTATCCTCATCCGTTCCATCCGGCAAATCCCCTGTGAGCCATGCAATCCCTGCCTGCGGCGGCTGATATGTCCCCGCCTTAAGCTCATATACGGGATCTTCATACTGTACGCCCGGATGTACTTCTTCTACATAAAACTTCGTATCTTTTACAAGATTCCGGATGATCACCGTATCATCGGACGAAATTGACGATATCACGCCCGGATCTCCCTCTTTTATCATCAGGCTCGGCGTATGTTCATTGATCTGGTCCGGCGCATCATTGCATCCGCTTAAGACAAGCTTCCCGGATTGTTCGGAATAGTAATATCCGTCTCGATTGACCAGATAATATTTTCCTTCATAGAGTTCCATCTGCCCCGCCTGATTTCCAAGCCAGACCCGAAACGTATAGGTATCGCCTCCGCTGCTGCCCCCGTTCATCTCTTTTTTAATCTGCAGCAGATTCCTGTTTTCCTCGGAGCATTCATTTTTAAATACGATATAAGCCCGCTCGGACACTGTCTTTACATCCGTATCCGCCCACGTCTTATCCTCCGAAACATGAATCCCGCCTCCTTCGGTTCCGCTTCCTTCGCTGTCTTCCTCGTCCACTATGATCTGATCTACTTTTACATTCGAATATTCATCCGCTTTTAAATTCAGCTCCCGGACAAAATATTTTCTGTTTACTTTCAAGCCCCGAAGAATTAATTTTTCACCTGGTTTTACATGGAAAATTCCCTGATCCTCCGCTTCGCTTGGAA
>BLMJ01000101.1 GCA_011960625.1 Lachnospiraceae bacterium
CATATACCTGTGAGTAAATTTTGTGTCTTCACTATATTTTTTCTGCTTTTTACTTTCCAGACGCTCTAACCGCTTTGCTTCTTCCTCAATTTCTTCCTGTGTTTTCTTTATTGCGCAGATCCTCAATGGAATCCGCTTTTTACCGCTCCCATTTATATATACCACGCATTCAGCAGCTCTTTCACCAACGCTCTCAAGCCAGTTGGAGAGTGTTATCTTCTGCCCGCTGTCATCATACAGGTTAAATGCCTTATTTTTGAGCCGTATAATAAAATCAGCCTCTGCGTTCAGACAATGCTCTATGCTTTTTATTGTGCCATATGCGCGGTCCGCTATGACCAGGCAGCCTTTGTCAAATGAAAAATTTTTCAGGCTTTCCCCTGTGGACTGTTCTGTTATTCTAAACTGGCTGCAGGTCAGAGAAAACAAATCTACAGCATAGTGCAGATGCCACAGCCTTTTTACAGCCCCTTTTTCCACAATATCAGATGCGTCCACTGCAAGCACCTGATAAGCTTTAAGCCAGTCAGGCTTTTTATAATGCATAATTGGATTTGGGAGAATGTTTTCCGCCAGCCATTTTATCCAGTCCCTGCACTGGACAAATTTTTTCATAAAAGCAACATCGCTGATCTTTCCAATACCACTTAACAAAGCAAACTGGCTGACATCAACCAGAGATTTATTGCCGGAAAGATAAAATAAGATCAGCCGCAGTAAATCCAGCGGATTTTTTATCGTTCGTTTTCTTGTAATCGCTTTCTTATCAAAACAAGCCTGTTCATAGCCTGACGGCAGTAATTTTATTAAATCATTTGTATCCATAGAATTCACCTCTGTTTGATTATAACAGAAATTTTATGGATTTGCATTAAAGTTAGTGCATATGGGGCATACCCCCTGTTCCTTTAAATAATTATCTGCCGTATCTGCATAAAACGTTCTTGCCTCTTCATAACGCCCGCTCTCCACCAACGCTTCCATCACCAACGACTCCCAATCAGAAAACGGAACCATTTCCATGACGTATCTGCCCAGCGTCTCTAAGTAAAAAGCAGAAAAAATATAGTGAAGACACAAAATTTACTCACAGGTATATG
>BLMJ01000102.1 GCA_011960625.1 Lachnospiraceae bacterium
AGCGACCAGTCCAGCCGAGAAGGGATGCGGGTGGTCATTGAGCTTAGGAGAGATGTGAATGCCAATGTGATTCTGAACCAGTTGTATAAACATACCCAGCTTCAGGATACGTTTGGTGTGATTATGCTGGCCCTTGTCAACAACCAGCCGAAAGTCATGAATCTATTGGAGATGCTGAGGCATTATCTAAAGCATCAGGAAGAAGTTGTGACTCGGCGTACACAGTATGAGTTAAATAAAGCCCAGGAGAGGGCGCATATCTTAGAGGGCTTGTTGATTGCCCTTGATAATATAGACGAGGTTATCCGTACCATCAGGGTTTCGCCTGCTCTGAATCGGTAATCTATGCCATTCGTAAGAACTTTGAACTGGACATGTCTGATGACGCAATCGCCATGAGTTCCGGTTTCCCATGGGGGCTGGGTGGCGGCGGATGTATCTGTGGGGCATTGGCAGGAGGGACTATGTGTATTGGATATTTCTTCGGACGCACGACCCCCGGGGATCCGAAAATTGGAAGATGTTTTGAACTTACCAACGAACTTCATGATTATTTTAAAGAGACTTGCGGCGGGACATGCTGTCGTGTACTCACAAAAGGGATGGAAAAGGATTCACCGGAGAGGAAAGCACAGTGTACCAGATTTGTTGAGGCCACTGTATCAAAGGTTGCGGAGATTGTATTAAGAGAGCTTGATTGATTCTTTTTCTATATAAGTAAAAACTGCCTGAAATACTATTTCCGGCAGTTTTTTACTATTCATCTTCTGATTTTCTCTTCGGATTATACAAATGCTTAATCTTCATTCTCGTCTGTATTTTCCAAAGTCTCCTCTTCGTCTTCCTCATCGCCTTTTCTTACCTTTGCGATGCTTGCCACGATATCTCCTTCCTGAAGATTAATCAGCTTTACTCCAGAAGTGACGCGCCCTAACACAGAGATTCCAGAACATTTCATACGAATTACAATCCCCTCCGTATTAATGATCATAATCTCATCTTCATCATTGACAGCCTTAATCCCGACCACATTGCCGGTCTTTTCCGTAATCTTATAGCATTTAATGCCTTTACCTCCGCGGTTCTGACAAGTAAATTCTCCAATTGGGGTACGTTTACCCATTCCCTTTTCAGAAACAATTAAAAGATCGCTGCCC
>BLMJ01000103.1 GCA_011960625.1 Lachnospiraceae bacterium
CATTTTTCCGCCGGTCTATTCGGCGGAGGAATCCAGGATGCTGCAGCTTCAGTTTTTGACTGCGCTGGCTCGTGTAGCAAATGAGACGGGGATTGATATTGTGGAGGAGTTTAGGGACGCGGAGACTGCCATTTATAAGCTTAGAAAGGTGGAGGAGAAGCTGCTTAGGATTATTGATAAGCTGGTGTCTGAGAGGGAGCAATTCTCACGGAGATATACGGAGGTTATTGTGGAGTCTGCCAAAGCGCATATGGCTTGGGAGTATTCGGATACGGAGTTGTCTATCGGGAAGATTGCTAAGGAGATTGGCGTTACGCCGAACTATCTGTCCCGTATTTTTAAGGATGTGACGAAAGAATCGTGTATTGAGTTTCTTACGAGGCTTAGGCTTGAGGAGGCAAAGCGGCTTCTATCCCAGTCTTCTATGAAGAGTTATGAGATTGCGGAGCGTACGGGTTATAATAATCCGAATTATTTCAGCGCTTTATTCAAAAAGTATGAGGGGTGCACGCCCAAAGATTTTCGTGAAAGGATGAGGAATGAGAAGGAAACTGACGTCCATTAGAGGGAGGCTTCTGTTCTTTTTTATCGGTTTATCGGTTCTTCAGATTGTGGTCATGGCGGGGTTTGTGAAGCTGAATTTAGAGCCTTCTATTATTGAAATGTATACGGAGCATCTGGAACGTTTTGCTGATGTGACTCTGGAAGAAATGTCGGATGAATCGGAAAAGATTGAGAATTACATGGTTAATATTATTGGTGATTCCAGTATTCAGAGTTTTCTGGAAACTGCAAATAAGGTGGAGGGCGAGGAGCTTGCGGCGGGCTTTTCGGCGGAGCTTCGGAACCGGATTTTGGCGTATACGGATTATGACAATATCATTCGGGCCATTTATCTGCTTGATAATGAGGGGAGAATTTATAGTAATCTTGGGAAAAGGGGGATGCAGAAATTGCTGGAAGAGAATCCCAAGCTGAGCCGGCGAAGGGAGGCTTCTGCTTTGTGGTTTTCTAAGGAGCAGGATGTGATTGCTATTTTTAGGATTATCAATAACAATACCACGGATTTGACAAAATACAGCGCCATAGGATGGCTGTCCATAACCTCCGCAAAATTATCAAAAGAAAGATTCTTCGGAATACCAAAAGGCTCGTTGAACAAATCTACATTCGGACGAAATGCCGACAGAAGAAGCCACAGAAAAGGAACAAGCATCAATACCAGAATAACCGCCAGAAAAATCATAATTCCAGCCGGAGTCTTTTTCCTGTCTCCCATCTTATCGCCCCCTTTCTTTTTGAAGAACTTGAACAAAAATCATAATAACAAGACCAAGAAGTACCGTAACCAACCCTGCCACCATAGATATACCGTACCTGTTCGCTCCCACCATTTCCTTATAAATATACAGAGACAGATTCATCGTACCGTTGGCAGGACCGCCTCCGGTCATCAGAAACGGGTACTCAAAAGTCCTCAGGCAGAACGCCAGATTCAGCATAATATTCGTAATAACAGCAGGCTTCATCATAGGAAGATAAATCTCCAAGTCCACCTGCCGCCTGTTCGCCCCGTCTACAATAGCCGCCTCATACAACTCTTTCGGAATCGTCGAAAGCTGCGTCATAAAAATAATCATAGTCAGACCCACATACATGGCGAACGGCACAATATTCGCCGGAAGCGCCGTGCCCGGCTCATTCAGCCAGGCATGCGCAAATCCCTCCAATCCGACCGCCTTAAGGAAATTATTCAGAAGCCCCACATCAACATGGTAAATAAAATACCACAAAAACGCGATAGCCGTAGTAGAAATCACATTCGGTATAAAATAGATAACCCTAAGAAATTTCCACCCTCTGGGCCTGCGGTTCAAAAGCAGAGCCAGAAACAGCCCGAATGGAATATGAAGAAACAAAGCGGCGCCTATCCAGACGAAGGTATTCTTCACAGCCGTTCTAAATATGGCATCCGAAAAAACATATTTAAAATTGTCAAATCCTGCAAATATCTTTGGTCCCAGTCCATCCCACTGAAAAAAACTAACATAAATCAGATAGCACAGCGGGAAAATGAAAAATACTGCTATCAAAATCACTGCCGGTAAGAGATACAGTATTGTCTGCCGCTTCTTCATAATATATACCATCTCCCCTACTGATTCTCAGCATCTAACTGCTCGATAAATTCATCCGCCGAAATATTGTCAAGAGCCATACTCTCCAACAAAGACGGGAGCTTAGAGTTAGCCGCAGTGCTGAGATTTCTCTGAATATTCACCGTACTGTCCTCAACCTGAGAATACAAATCCAGATACTCGCCAAGAAGTCCCTCCGTAGACTGCACGTCTTCATCCTCCATATCCAGCTTCGGAGAAAGGAACACCGCGCCTTCCAACGTCAGCTCCTTCACACTATCCTCTGAGGTAATGAACTTCATGAACTTAACAATAGCCTCTTCCTTCTCTTTGTCCTCCGTCTTTCCTGCCGCCCACGGAGTCTGCGCGTCCGTCACCACATAAGTCTCCGAAACCTTACCATCTCCGAAAGAGGGGGCCTTAGCGATACCCACTTTATCCTGTATCTCACCCAGAGAGCCAATCAGCCACGGACCGTCAATCACCATCGCCGTCTTCTCCGAGGCAAAATTATTCATGGCAACCGAGTAATTGGCCCCAATCGCATCACCCGTCGTATATTCCCAGAACTCCCTCAACTTTGCGGCCGCTGTCTTCATTTCCTTTGTATTGATACTGCCGCCCTTATTCAAGCTGTCCACTCCTGCGCAGCTTGCCGCCAGATAAGTAAAAAGATTGCAGGTATACCAAGCATCGTCCGCCGTATAGAGAGAAAATGGTACGATACCCTGCCCTTCCAGCTTCTTACACGCCTCAAGCAAATCATCCCAGGTTTTCGGGAACTCCCCGATACCGGCTTCTTTAAATAAATCTTTATTATAATAGATAACCGCGCCAGCCTTTTCAAAAGGAATCGACGTAATCTGCCCGTCGATTGTCAAATTATCCAAATCACCCTCGCTAAATCTCTCTTTCCACTCCGTATCCATATAATCCGTAAAATCCATAAGTTTACCAGACTGCTGTCTGGACAAATCATTAGGGTTAAAATTATAATGGAAAATATCCGGCGTAGTATCCGTAGAAATCATCGTCTTAACCTTCTCCTGATATGCCGGAAAGTCCGGATTAATAGTGACCTTTACCTCAATCTCTCCCTCATTTTCCTTATTAAAATCCTGAATCAGTTTGTCAAGAGCCGCCCCTCTCTCAGAATCCGTACTCCAACTGTGGTACATATCCAGCACAACCGCGCCCGATTCCGAACTTTCGTTATCCTTCTTCCCTTTAGAATTGCCGCACCCTGCTAATAAACCTGTTACCATCGCTGCGGCCAGCAGCATACTAATCACTCGTTTTTTCATTCTTTTTATCCTCCTCTTCCTACTGTCTTTCTTCTATTGTCTTTCTTCTTATACCATTCTACCCGCCGCCCTTTGTGTTCCGTCCGTCCATTTTTACAAAAAACGGTTCCATACCCCCAGCAGATTATATCACTTGCATATACCTCTCCATACCCCCGATACCGGCCGAATAAATCCAGCCAAGGGTTCCCCAAATATCGCCTTTTTCAATCATTCCATCGTCCATACCCTGAGCACAGATACCAAAGCCCTCCGGCTGCATGCCTGTATCCAGAAACCCCATACGGTCCCTTGGACAAGAGAGAATCTGCGCCGCCGCAAAACTAATCCATTCCGCCATTCTCTCGAAAAATACAATACCGGTTTTCCTCCCCAGCAAATGAAGTTCCTTAATATGAAACAGAGAATAGATATCCACCACGCCTCCGCACCATACAGAATTGATTGCTCCCATTCCTTTTGTGCGGAAATACTTCTCTGCAAGAATCGTTCCCCTCCTCATGGGTGCGTTCCAAATATAATTCCATGTAACAAACTGCTTTGCAGCCTGTATACTCCCCTCCAGATACCTTCTATCCCCCGTGGATTTATACAAATGGTACATCCCCGCCATTACATATTGCGCCGCCTCTTTATCAACAATATTAGGATTATCCATAGTCCCGCCCTGATAGAGTTCCTCCTTCACCTCGTGAAGAAGGGAATACTCTCCCGCTCTTTTGGCGGCCTCAAGATATTCTTCCCCTTTCGGCGCAAATTCAGCCATGTCACAGAGGAACATGACCGGAATAATAGTAGAAGCTTTTCTTCCCCTGTCATTCTCTTCCTCCGTACACTCCGGACGCTCATTCATGAATACCGGTTCCCCCTTTGGCGTATACGCTCTATACCAAGAACCATCCTCATTCTGCTTTTCAATCAGAAAATCCGCGAAAAGAAAAACAGCTTCCATCCACTCTCTCTTTTCTATGCCCCTGTCCCGATACCACAGATATGCGGCCAGCAAATCCTTCATCGGCTCCGTCATCGTCCTGAGATAATTCCCCTGTTTTTCGGGATAATCCATGTAGTGAAGTCTCGGAGCCTCCCTATCCCCAAAGGAAGCAAAGGGTCTCTCCCCCTTCACATCATAAAGGGAGTACAGCCAACCGTTCTTACATACACAATGCTTTACAAAAAAGTCTATTACCTTTTCTCCCTTTTTAACCATACTTGGGTCTTCTTTGGCCAACGACAGCGCAATGTCAATCTGCCTTCCGGTAAAACCGTATTCTAACACATAGGTATACGTCTCATGAGGAATCGTATGATTTACAGTCCCAAAACCCGAAGGCTGCGAACCATACCCCTTCTGCGGATTAAAGTGGAAGAAAAATCCCGCCCCCTCCGGTTCAAACTCTCGGTAAGTCTTCGATACACTGTCTCTTCTATATTCCATCCCCTCTTCCCTGTCGAAAGGAAGCTCTGCAGGTTCTGCATATTGAAAAACATCCGACCCGCAATCTGCATGTTGGGCTTCTATAAGCCTGTCCGCCAAATCACAATACCCCTCAAACAGCGCCTCTGTAAAAGACGGGGCGGCCTTAGCTTCAATATAGTAAGAAAGTTCAATTTCAAAATCCTCCTCCAACGGATAAAACGCCTTCACATACGTACCGGACGAGTCCAATGCGACGCTGGTTTCTCTCTCTTCATAGGGCCAGCACAGAGAAGCAAAAGCACAATCGCCCCTTCCATACCCCATAGACGTAACCTCCGTCTTATGTAAATATCTGCTCTGTCCCCTTACCCTGACCTCCTTTTCCGTATTGATTGCGGGGACTAACTTCTGTACTGTCACCGCCTCTTTCGTCTCTTCGTCATAAAACAGTATAATCCCTCCCGGAAGCCGGTCCTCCATAAAGGAATGATACTCCCGCTTCCCGCCTCCGACTCTCCTGTCATATACGGCGGACGGTACTCCCACACGTAATGTCTGCCCTCCGTCTCCGACGTATATTTCCGCCGAAAAAGAAATACCTGCTCCTGGAACAGCCTTCCCCCGTTTCTTCGCGTTAATCTTTCGTGTAAACTTAAAAACGGTGTTA
>BLMJ01000104.1 GCA_011960625.1 Lachnospiraceae bacterium
TAAAGACCAGCGGCGAGATTGGAATGAGTTCTGCCGCGGCGTTGTTCCAGTCAACGGTGGGCTTCATATTAATCATGGTAGCAAATAAGATTGTGTCTAAGGTTGACAATGAAAATGCCCTATTTTAGTGGAGCAGATTTCGTGTACAGTAAAGAAAGGAGGCAAGAGTGTGGCGGCTCAAAATATGCAGAAAACAGAAATTATATCGAAGCGTAAAATGCAGAAAAGAATTAAAAAGCTAGAAGCAGAGGAGTGTAAATACAATCAGATTAAGGCTCCAACCAATATTGCATTTAATATTATCCTGACCATCCTGTCGTTGATATGCGTTATCCCGTTTATCTTTGTCATTATCATCTCGTTTACGGACGAGGCTTCACTGGCAATGAACGGATACCGTTTCATACCGGAGAAGCTAAGCCTTTACGCCTATGAATATATCATCAGCGCAGGTGAAAATATCTTAAGGAGCTACGGAGTGACAATTCTTATTACCGTTGTGGGAACCATTATCGGATTGCTGCTGACAGGGACTTACGCCTATGCGCTGTCCAGAAAAACCTACGCCTACCGTAAGTTTTTTACCACTGTAATCACGATACCCATGCTGTTTAGCGGCGGTATGATTGCAAATTACCTGATTGTGACAAAGGTGCTCATGCTGAAGGATTCGCTGTGGGCGTTGATACTGCCCCTGTGCCTGAACTCATTTAACATTATCGTCCTTCGGACATTTTTTAAGACCAGCATCCCAGATGCGGTGGTGGAGTCGGCCAAGATTGATGGAGCCTCCGAGTGGCGGCTGTTTTCCCAGATTGTCATCCCCATGGCTCTTCCGGGGCTTGCGACGATTGGGCTTTTCCTGACGCTGGGTTACTGGAATGACTGGTTCAATGCCATGATGTATATGGATAACAAAGAGTTAATTCCGCTGCAATACCTGTTGATCCAGATTGAGAGCTCCATCGACTGGCTTGCCAACAATAAGGCGACCATGGGCGTTGACGGGATTACGGCGGCGGCAAACATGCCTAAGGAGACAATTAAGATGGCCATCGTGGTTATTTCCACGCTGCCGATCATATTTGCCTATCCG
>BLMJ01000105.1 GCA_011960625.1 Lachnospiraceae bacterium
GTACCCGACAAAAGTACCGGCTCATCCATCTTCTTGATCCCGCTTAAATCAAAGGCGCCTGCAAATCCTCCAAGACCGCCTAACACCTCCGGCCGCATCGTTTCCTTTACATGCTTCTTCATTAATTCCACTGACTTATAACCGGCTTCGATATCCACTCCTGCGTTCTTATAATCCATGTCTGCGCCTCCTTTTATCCTAAATATGCCTCGTAACCAATCTCGTCTAACTTTGCCGCTTTCGCCTGAACTGTCTCTTTCATTTCTCTGGAGTAATCCTTCAACTTATTCAGCAATTCTTCGTCAGACGTCGCAAGAATCTTCGCCGCCAAAATCGCTGCATTCATACCTCCGTCAATAGCAACTGTTGCCACTGGGATTCCCGGCGGCATCTGTACGATGGAAAACAGCGCGTCTTCTCCCGCAAGGTTCTTGCCGGACATCGGCACGCCGACTACAGGCATCGGGAATAAGGCCGCACACATTCCTGGCAGATGGGCAGCCATGCCTGCGCCTGCGATAATTACCTTCATCCCTTTCCCTTCCGCCGCTTTCGCCCACTCGAAAAATACATCCGGCTCCCGGTGGGCAGAGATGATCGTCATCTCGTAATCAATCCCTAATTTCTCCAGCATTGCCGCTGCCTTGCTCATGACCTTTAAGTCTGAGTCGCTTCCCATTACAATTCCTACTCTTGGCATACCTTTTCATCCTTTCTTTTCATTAAAATCTGTGTTCATTACAATACATTTTCTGCCTGCTAATTAAATGGTTCATTCAGAATCTCCGTACCCGCCAGCACGAACCTTCCCTCCTCAAGAAGAACAATCTCTTGCCCCTCCCTCGTAACCACGGCAATCCGCTTCAATTCCTCATAGGGAATCGTAATATCCGTATGGCACTGGTAATAGGCTTTCGACACATCCTCTTTTCGCCGGATGGAAACGGAGTTATCCTTCGCCACAATCTCCTTCCCATCCGGGTTATACAGCTTGACCTCCTCACTCCAGCTATAGCAGGTATCTCCCACAGCAAAATGGGGGCCCATCTTCTCTGCAATCAGAATTGTCAGCTTGTCCTCAATGCCGTACTTCTTTGCAGCCACATAAGCCGTGGTATTGGTTCCGATCGCGAACTCTCCCAGCGGCAGGGTCGGATGTTTATGGAGGATATTTTCGTAAATATACTCCTTGTTCTTTTCTTCATCATCGAAATTGCCGCAGCTGTAATCCTTAATCATTCCGTCGGCAAATGAAATCTCAAGATCCTGGTATTGCAGTTCATGCAGATATACCTTGCTGACATGCAGAACACCGTTCGTTCCCTCAAGCACAGGAGACGTAAACACCTCGCCCACAGGAATATTCACATCTGCCGTACAATTCTCAAATATCGTCTCCTTTTCCGGATTTTTAAGCTCATGGAGCTTGACCTTTAAGTCTGTCCGATTGCCGTTTCCTCCAAGAATATGGACATACTCACCCTGATCAAGAACATCTATCATCGCCTGCTGCACCTTCTTGTAAGTCTTGGAATCCAGTGTATTGATACGGATAATCTCGTCGAAAATCTCCTCATACTGCTCTCCAATCTCCGGGACAGGATAGGAGATAATCGTAAAGCTGCGCTCTTCTCCGGGGATATAGTGGTTCATAATCTGACTCTGCCGGCTGTAGAACTGAAGCTGAAGCTCCTCTTGTTTCTTGGTGAGCTTTAGCACCTCTTCTTTCTGCTGCGGGATAAACGGTTCCTCCCCAAACATTTCAATACATGCCGGCCCGGCAGATTTGACCGCCGTTTCTTTATAATGCTCAAAAGTCGTCTGAAGTACTTCAAGCTTACGCTCAACGAACTTCTTATCTAAAAACAATGCCTGGTCATTTCGATGGTCATACTCATACTGTTTATTGGCAATCGCTCCATAATAACCGGATTTCAAATGCTCCCGTTTTGTGAGTACGCTGACTCCGGAACGGTAGAGGACAGGCTTTAACCCCATATCCTGGAAATTTTGGAACGCCTGACGCAGTACACGCTCGAAGCCAATCACATACTGGATGTCTACCACTTCCTTCTTCGACAGGTCCTTTCCCGTGTTGACGAAGCCTTCCCGATACCCCTCTGTGTAGACGTCCGCCATCTTTTGGATTACCTCCTTTGGAAGCTCCTTTAGATGCCCTGCAGTGCGCAGCTCATTCTCACTGATATATTCCCCAAACTGATACAGATAACGTAGGTCGTCTAAATTGCAGTTCTTAACAATATCCACTGCAAAGTCTTCTGTCGGGTCAATCTGCGTGCGAACTCTGTCTGCTACAAATACATCACAGTAATCACTGGCATACCAATAGATGCTGTCCTTAATCCTGCCAATCTCTGGCTTTCCTTCCTCAAACTGATTATAAATCTCAATCAGCAGTTCAAACAGGATATCCAAGTATTCTGTTTTCTGCTCAAATGCGTATGCAATGCATCCTCTAAGCTCTGTGTAGAGAAAACTTAAAATCTGCCCATACTCTTCTCCAAACTGTCCCACAGCGTAGGTTGGGTTCCCATAGCTTGTCCCGTATGCATCCGGCAGAATGTCCTGATACAGCCGATGGTTCCATCTCTCAAGCTCCTCAAGCTCTAGTTTTTGGTTTTGTCCGTCTAAGATCAGCGTCTCAACCTCATCAATCATCAATACAAATTCAGCCATCTTATGAAAGAACTCCCGAAACGGAGCTTCTACTGTATCCTCGTTTTTCATCTCGCGGATTCTTCCAAGGGCCAACCCGTACCTTTCATCTATCATCTCGTCATCTATCATCTCGCTAACCTCCTTCTCATATATGAAACCCTTATCCTTCTTCTTCATCTGACGAAGCCTCTGATAAAAATAGCCGCAAGCCCCAGAAGCACAGCCATATTTATTCCAATCCCTACCTTACATGTTATGTAGTTCTTCTCTCTCTCTTTCATTCCCCGGCTGCCAAGCCAGACGCCAATCCCTGCAAGGACAATCGTCCCCAAGCCCACAAAGCCAAGAAGCATACCGACCTCGCCTTTCTCTCGGTAAGAAATGGAAACCATCAAAAACAACAGAAGAAGAACCACAAAAGCATAACAACAGGAATAGATTCCCTTCCTCGCATGCCGGGGTTTTGCCTGCCCGTACTTTGTGATTCTCTTTCGCTGTTTCTCTCTGGCTTTCGCCAATGCTTTTGCCCTATCTTCTTCTGTAACGATTTTTCTTCCTATTAACATATCTTCTCCTTACTGCCGCACAGACTACAAACATGACATAACCCGCAAGCCCTCCTATGGTATTCAGCAGAAGATCATCCACATCGAAACTGCCCACCTTCGTAATCAACTGGAATGTCTCCACACACAAGCTCAACCCAAAACTATAGAAAACTGTGGAAAAGAAGCTTCTGTACTTGCTGGCCATAGGCATAAAGAACCCAAACGGCATAAAGATAATTACATTTCCAAATAAATTCGTGAACATGGCGAACATTCCGACCTGCTCCCTATAATTCCAGAAGCGCTTAATCTCCTTAAAAAGCACAAGGTTATAGTGGTATTCCTCCATCTCCCCCGTCCGTCCATACCAGTCAGAAAATATCAGAAAATAGATAATAAATACAATATATAGCACAAATAATATTTTTCCCAAAAAACGGATTCTTTTATTACGCTTAAAACTCAAATATCAGGCTTCCTTTCTATCTAAACATTAGCTCAAGCTTAAAAAGTAAGTCCCCGCTTCTCCTTAAGCAGGCGTGCACCGCCCACAATCGTAATGACTCCTGCCGTAACTCCCACGATTGCTACGACAATGCCAACTACAATGCCCGATATCCCTGCAAAATTCATTGCTTTATATGCCTTCTCATTCATAGATTTCCCTCCTGCATTTTATGTCCGCTTCGTCCGGCAGATGGATTGACAGCCCGCCGTCTCTAAGACAGCTTCTATATCCGGGCAAATTGCCGCATACAATTTATCTTAAACCATACGTTTTATAATATGCATCAATCGCCGCTTTTATTGTATCGTCTATAATAATTCTTCCCTGATATTCTCGGTTATATAGATATTCCACCACTTCTTCCATGGTCACAATTGCCTTCGCCGGGAAACCATACAGGTCCGTAATCTCCTCCAGTGCGCCCTTTTCGCCGCCCTTGCCCACTTCCATGCGATTCAGCGATACCATCAATCCTATGATCTCCACATTCCCCTGGGCCTTGAGTATCGGGAACGTCTCTTCGATGGACTTGCCGGAGGTGGTTACATCCTCGATGATCACAACCCTGTCCCCATCCTTAAGCTTACTTCCAAGAAGAATACCCGTATCACCGTGATCCTTAACCTCCTTGCGGTTTGAACAATAACGGATGTCCTTTCCGTACAATTCACTGAATGCCATCGTCGTCGCTACGCTCAGCGGGATTCCCTTATACGCTGGTCCGAACAAGACGTCGAAATCAAGTCCATAATTGTCATGTATGGCCTTGGCATAGTATTCTCCCAGCCTGCGAAGCTGCGTGCCCGTCACATAGGCGCCAGCATTCATGAAAAATGGGGACTGCCTCCCGCTCTTTAATGTAAATTCACCGAATTTTAGTACGTCAGATTCCACCATAAATTCTATAAATTCCTGCTTGTATTGCTCCATATTGTAAAATCCTCCCTAATCTCTATACCTACGCCTGATTTCTTCTCTTTAAAGATTTTAACACAACTCCTGTCTATTTTCAATTCACCCTGAAAAAGAAATGTTTCCCCTTCCCTTTTATAGGTGAAGTATATATGTATTTCAGAAAAAAAGCAATAGTATAAAGTTTCTCATGACTTTTGATTCCTCCTTCCATGCTTGATAATCCAATCCTGCGCCTTACTTTGCCCTGATTTCTTCCATTGTGAAATAATAAAATCCGCCTTCTCAGGCTCATCTTTGTACAAGTCGTTGAGATTATTTCCCACACTTTTTTGAACAAATTTTTCTGGATCATCTTTTAAGTTTGTAAGAATATTCATATAACGTTCAAATTCCTCCAATGCAACATATAATTTTTTCGACCACGGCAGACGTATCCTAACGCCTTCGCTTGCAAGCCGCCTAACATGGACATTTTCATCAAGCGTCCACTTTATTAACTCATCCATTACTTCTTTGGGATGTTCTCGCAGTAAAGGGCGGACAGCATATTCGCCAGTAAACCTTTTCGTCAATTCTTTCAAAAAGGATAGGGATAAACTCCAATTCTCATTCCCGAACCGCTCTACATACCTTCCGATAGGCCATAGCCACCATCCATAATTGAACATTCCTTCAGGCTGCGCTAATTCCGGCCCCAGCAAATGAAAAAATGCCTGTATATTTTTTGAGTAATCGCCAGTCATGTTATCTGGCATGGCATCTACAATACAATCTAACCTGGCAAATAATTCTTTATCCTCTAACCTGCCAATGAGGGAACGACAAAAATTTTCTTGTTCAAAACCTGGCATCACTGAAAGTATCTTTTGAGAAAGACTGTAAATGTAATCATCGTTATAGTAGTCTTTATGTTTCATGCTTATCCTCTCCTCATATAAATAATACCGTCATTATAGCATACAAACCGTTTGTATTCCAATTCCCTTGACTACAAATAGATGATTGACCCTCTAAGCTCTTTGTAGTATAGTATAGGCAGCGATGTTCAGAACCACTGGTATAAAATTTTCGGAGGAGATAAAATATGTGGATATGTCCAAAATGTGGGAGAGAGTTTAAAAGAACAAATCAAGGACATTATTGCGGAAAAGCACCTGAAACTGTGTTAGAATATATAGCTTCGCAGCCATTAGAAACACATTCCCATTTAACAGAAATGATGACGACAATACAAAATAGTGTTCCGTGTGTAGATGAACGTATATTATGGAGTATGCCTTTTTATGAAAAAGAGGGAAAATCTGTCTCCTTTTCTGCTTGTAAAAAGCATATTAGTTTATATGTAGGTGTTGAGGCTATTGAAGAATTTGTATCCGAGTTAAACGAATTTGGCACTAAGAAAAATGCTGTCTATTTCCCTTATAGTAAAGAATTGCCTATAGAACTGATTGGGAAAATTGTAACCTGGTGTTTAAACTGATTTGGCAACTTCAAAATTTATCCGAGAGTTAAATGAAACAAAAATCGAGATAAGCGTACCACAGTTTATCGTGCTTACATTGATTTGTGATAATCTTAGAAGTATGTTTTTTAATGATACGCTTATCTTATTCTCTACTCCTATTTTACAGCAATGTATTCCAGGACCTTATTGGAAATCTGATATCCGATTACATTTTCTATTCCATATCTGACATAAATATATGCCTATCAATAAAAGTATGGGAAATATTACCCCTGCCAGAAAACCCATTTTAAGATTATTGCCAAAAGCGCCTGAAACCATTCCAACTACCGTAGGCCCTCCGGCGCATCCCACATCACCTGCCAATGCAAGCAACGCATACATTGCGGTGCCGCCTTTGGCATCTGAAGCCGCCGCCTTACTGAACACCCCCGGCCACATGATACCAACTGACAGACCGCACAATGCACAACCAATAAAACCAACAATGGGACTTGGCACAAGTGAAATGCAAAGATATGCAATAATACACAGAATGCTGCTGACAATCATAAATTGATCCAAATCAATCCGTTCGCCGTATTTTCCATAAAAGGCTCTGGCGCTGCCCATCAGAAATGCAAACAACATTGGTCCCGCTAAATCTCCTATTGTCTTGCTTACATGAAGCCCCGTCTCCGCAAAGGCTGACGCCCACTGGCTGACTGCCTGTTCGCTTGCTCCGGCGCAAATCATCATTATCATCAGTACCCAGAATATCTTCTTACGGAAAATCTGCCCCATTGTCGCTTTCTTTTCCCCTTCATCCACCAGCGACGCGATAGGAACTTTTGTAAATAAAATCATGCAACCGACAGAATATCCACTAACAATTGTAATCCAAAATTAAAGGTAATAAGCAGCGTAATCTTTGTCATCGGTATACCGTAACTGCTGCGGAAAGTCAAAAAAAGAAGCGGAACAAATTCTGTTTTTCTCTATCCATTCCACAGCAAAATCTACCAGCTCCCTTTGGCTCATCATGGAAAGAATCCCATTTCCCAAAGATACATGGCGCACTTTCCCTGTCTGCTCAAATGCCTCTCCAATTGCCGAAAAATCTTCTCCATCTACAGCCAATGTCTCATAGGATTTCCATATCCTATGACCGTCAACCTGTATGGCGCTGCTTTCTACGACCGTATGCTTACTTGGATATTCAGCTCTTACATCCGCCAAATGAAGGACGTGTTCTTGTCGTAGCCAACTCCAATCAGTAAAACATATCCATCCATTTTATACAGCCTGCCAATAGGTGAGCTGTCTCCAAAAATGTCAGACAGGTCATGATTTTCTGTCAAATACTGTGCATAACGTCCCCATGCTGCTACCGACCTTGCAGGGTGGCCGCTTCTAAGCGTCCCCGGCCATTGCCTGAACATTTCCGATACGGCCCCCATTGTATTAGTCGGTGTAATCCGTTTGTCATAAGCAGGTATGTATTCACGTATGACAGGCCACCATTCCTTGGGTTCCTGCCAGTAAACGCCTGCCGCCGGATCTAAATTTTTCCATGACTGTGTGGGCATCATAATCGTACCTTCACCGCCGACGCACTCAAGTAATGCTTCAATAACCGACTGTGCGCCGCCGCGCACACTGCCCCGCTCTATGAGAGTTACAGGCAGCATCACATTTTTTTCCCCACAGTCTCCCTTCCTTAACCGGTTCAGCATCTTAACTGCCAAAGCTGCCCTTTGCTCGTTATCCTGTTTTATCGTGGTCAGCGCCGGTACAAACTTTTCAGATTCCCTTACGTTGTCAAACCCGACTACCGATATATTCTCCGGTACGGATAATCCCACAGTTTTCAGGAATTGGATGAAATCCATTGCATAATAGTCAGACACAGCGAAAACCGCCGAATATTTTTTTATTTCCTCCAAGTGTTCCATGTAAAAAGCGGCACGCTCTTCCTGCTCCATCGGAATAAGCATAAGTTCTGCATTTGGAAGCTCGCTTTTTAATCCCAAAAATCTTTCCATATCCATACAGACATTATTATCCGATATACAAAGCACAGCCCTGTGCCCCCTGCTTTTCAGATAACGTCCGGCCTGTACCCCGCCGTCAAAGTGATTGACCTCAATATTTACAAGATTTCCATAGCTTTCCATGTATCCGTCATAGACCACAAAGGGGATATGCATCTGTTCCCTCAATTTTTTGTAATCCTGTTCACAATAGCCAATCAGCACCATTCCTTCCATATTCCACATAGAAGCAAACTTGGGAATTTCATTCCATTTATCAGTCACTTTCACCATGAGGAATTTCCCTGCCTTCTCTATCTCTTTCGCCAGTGCGTTTACCGATGCGGAAATAAACTGATCCTCCAGTGTATGTCCTTCGTATTTTTCATGGTCATTGATAACCACCCCGATAATTTTAGAATCATTTTGTGCCAAAAGTATCCCTGCCATGCTTGGAATGTACCGTCTCTCTTCCAAAAGCTGCTGCACGCGTTTCACCGTTTCGGCTGATATTTTCTTTGTCTTTCCATGAATAACATTGGATACGGTAGCAGTGCTTACTCCCAGTTCGTCGGCAATGTCCACAATTCTGACTCTTCCGCTCTCCATATATATTAATCCTCTCTTTATAGTGTAGCTGTCACGGTTTCTGCAATCGTATATCCTTCATATTTTCAGAGTTATATGGTTTTATTTTACCAGATACTTCTTTATTTGAAAACAAAATGCTTATATTGACGGGCTGAGCCAGAAATAAATAATAGATTATATTTAGTTTTGACGCAGTCGTTCTATAATACTCGTCTTACCAATCAGCTTATAAAGTAATGCTGGGATTAAGACCGTCAGAATGATAAGGCATGGATATACCACTAACATAGGCCACATAACAAAATGGTAAGTAAAGAACCAGATACCATCAGAAATACCTTTCACAATTATGACTGAAAACAATGTTCCAAATACAACAGATGCAAAGATTGTTCCTAATGAGTAATACAACCCCTCAAAAGAAATCAGTTTCCTTAACTGCTTTCCCGTCATACCGATACTCTGCAGCATGGCAAATTCTTTTCTTCTGGTGATAATACTTGTCAGTACAGAGTTGACAAAATTTACAATTCCAATAAAGCCAATCACGATACTTAAAGCTCCACCGATTGTTATAATTAGCGAAGTCAAATTTTCAAAAGAACTTACATAGGTTTCCTTACAATCAAAATCCATACTTGGCTCTATGTCTTTTACATAGCTGTCCAAAAATTCTTTCATCTGAGTTTCTGTGCCATCCTCTACATTAAAAGGGAAGCTGACAAGATGAGGCGAAGTGCAAAGCGGCAAATAATTTTCGGTTGGCATATAAAACCGTGACATACCTGTATTACGAGTAGTAGCCGTATTTTCATTTACAGCGACTTTTGCCATTACGATAAGTTCAAAATGATTATCAGAAGCACTTGAAAGTCCGTCCATTGAAACATGATTGAAACGAATGGTATCCCCTACTTTTACATCTGGATTGTCAATCATATTCCCATTATCATCACACTCTACATTAAGCAGAACATATTTTCCTGTTTTAAGAGCCTGCCAGTCTATCGTTCCCTCTATAATTTCCATGCTTTTTAGCAAAAAGTCATCTGCTCCGTACAAATCTATAAGAGGATTGTCGTTTTCATCAGTATTATAATTTGAAAAAGCATCGTTTTCGGCAGAAAACGCTTCTTCTAACATACGGGTTGCATATAATCTCCCTCCCGCTTCAAAGCAGTCGCTATCCTTTACTGATTCTACAAATGATTCTGACAAATCATTACTGCTCGTTTCATATTGGAACTGAAAATAATCCGCAGTAGAAATGACAAAATCGGTATTTACAAACTTTGCAATATATTTATCTATATCAAAGCCACTGGCAAAAGTAAATACTGTATTAAACAGCACTAATGACAGCGTCATAGAAACGATAACAAGTACAGTACGCTTACGATTTCGCCCTAAATTTGCCAACGCCATACGATGAATTTTTGCTCCATGCGTGGACTTTTTCAGTATACTTTTCTTTCCGCTAAATGCAGCCCCATCATTTTCCGTGAATAAGATTGCTTCAATCGGAGATACAGTTCCTGCTATTTTAGCAGGTTTTCGTACACTAATCAAAACGGTAAAGATTGCAAACGCAGCAGCTCCTATAAAAATTAATGGGTTGGCAGTTACAGTTATACCTGCATCAGCAGTATAAATTGTTCCATTCATTAAAAATGGTACTAATGCACGCCCCAAAAAGAATCCAATCAGCAAACCAATGGGAACTCCTATCATAGAAAGTTTAACTGCCTGACGGTTAATCATCTTTTTTATCTGCCTTTTTGTTGTTCCTAAAGTCTTTAACTGCCCATAGGTCTGAATATCCTGTATTACTGATATTTGAAAAATATTATAAATAATCAAATATCCTGTTACTATTATCAATAGAATGCCTACAATGCCAGATATAAGCAGCATTGGATTTTCAAGCAGATTGGATTTTTGGTATGCAGGACTGACACGGGCAATAATATAATTTTCTTCCTCTGGGTTTCCACCCATTGTATCAGAGGTATATCCAGTTTCTGAGAGAAGTTCATTTAACTTTGATTCGATATCGCCCTGTCCATGAAACATAATATAAGCAGTTACAACACCCGAATAATCATTATCGTCAGGAAATGTATATTTCAAAATATCTAAGCGGCTATCAATAAAAGATTTAGAAACAATAATCCGTCCAATATTGCTCAAACTGTCCGTTTCCCAAAAGCCGCAAAGAACAAAATCCGTGACATATTCTTTCCCTTTAATTTCATACTTTAAAGAAACGGTTTCACCAATCTCTGCTTTTACTCCCAATGCGTCCAATGTTCTTGAGTCCGCTATGATTTCATTTTCGGTTTCTGGTCTGTGACCTGTCGTTGGCTCATATCGTGCAAACTTTAAAGCAACGTCATCCATATACCATAAATCAGTACGCCACTTTTCTAATCCCTCATTTTTTAAACGATAGGAAACAGCTTTGGTATAAGCAATTTTGTCAATAAGTGAATTAGCTGCTATAGCGTTATAAACATCATCGCTGATATAGTTTAAAACTACCTGCCCATCGCCGCCTGCTTTTCTGATATTCTGTTCTTGTACCGTATCAGCCAGTCCAGAACCTAACGTGAAAATAGTAGTAAACAGTATTGCAGTCAATGCTATGGCAATAATTGCAATAATATTCCTGCTCTTATTTGATTTAAAATAACGGTTTGACAATTTTCTGATAACAGGACGGTTATTGTTGCCAAATAAAATATCGCTCATGTTTCACACCTCCCTCACTCTGAAATTCTGCCATCCTCAATACGGATGATACGGTCAGCCATTTGGGCAATTTCGTTGTTATGGGTAATCATTACAATCGTTTGATTAAAATTGCTGCTTGTGACTTTCAAAAGCCCCAGAACATCACTGCTCGTTCTGCTGTCAAGATTTCCTGTCGGTTCATCCGCCAAAATGATTGCAGGTTTCGAAACTAAAGCTCTGGCAATCGCTGCACGTTGCTGCTGTCCTCCAGACAGATTATTTGGCATATTATTCAGCTTATCCTTTAATGCCAACATTCCTACAACATCATCCATGAATCTTTGGTCTACACTGTCCCCGTCCAATTCTACAGGCAAAACAATGTTCTCATACACATTGAGAACAGGAACAAGGTTATAATTCTGAAAAATAAATCCAATATTCCGTCTGCGGAAAATCGTTAGTTGTTCATCGTTCAGCTCTGACAATTCTTTACCTCTGACTTCAACCTTGCCGGAAGTTGGATTATCAAGACCGCCCATCATGTTCAGCAGAGTAGATTTTCCGCTTCCGGATGTTCCAACAATGGCCACAAACTCTCCCACGTTAATCGTAAGACTCACACCATCTAAGGCTTTTGTCATATTCGGCTCAGCGCCATAGTACTTTTTCAGCTCTGTCACTCGTAAAATGCTCATAAAGAACACCTTCCTTTCGGTTTGATGGTTACATGATAAGCTCCAATTCTCGCAGGAATATCACAGTATCAGAGAAATTTGTTTTTAAATTCTCGCACTTTAGTGACATTTCGATTTTAACCTACAGGCAGAAACACAGAAAAAGTTGCTCCCGTTTGCAGACTGGAAGTCACTTTTACATAGCCGCCCTGCATTGTGATAATCTCTCTAGTCAGATACAAACCAATACCAATTCCATCTATATCATGAACATCGCTTTCACGGTAAAAACGCTTAAAGATTTCCGCATGATGTTTTTCCGGAATACCCTTTCCATTATCAGAAATATCAATTTTTAAATATAGTTCCCATTTTTCTACCTTAACACGAATCTTTCCGCCTTCTGGCGTATATTTTATTGCATTATCCAGAATATTAAATAATGCTTCGCTCGTCCATTTCCTATCGTGACTGACCGTGGTACTCTCTGGACAGTGTACTAAAACATCAATATTTTTCTTTTCAGCGTTTAATAGAATCCCACCTAATGCGGCTGCAAGCGTATCATAAATTGGCTGCTTTTTCTTTTCCAAAGAAATAATGCCCGCTTCCAACCGTGATGTCTTTATTAACGCCTGCATAAGAAAATCAAGCTTATCAAGCTGCCCACCCATTGCAGCGAGAAACTCTCTTTGCTTTTGTTCTGTCATGTCCTGCTCTATTAAGGTTGTTTCTATCATTTTCAGATTGGCAATCGGCGTTTTCACCTGATGTGACACATCAGAAATCAATCCCTGCAAGTCCTCCCGTTCTCTGGCTATGCTCTGGCGATTTTCACATAATACGCTATATAATCGGGATAATCGGTGATTAATTTTATTAAAAAGATTTTCCTCTTCATCAAACTGTAAATCCTTTAAATTGCCTTGTATCATTCCGTCAAGCTGTTCGCACAACATATCTGAAAAAGTCGTTAGCTTTTTACGAACAATAGCAATAAAAGAAAATATACAAGCAAAAACAAGAACAGTCAAAAACAATACAACATAAACTGCAGCAAAATTGTCTGTCAACAGATAAAGAGAAATAGCTGTTCCCATAAAAATAGAAACAAGTAAAATGCATATAAATATGCAAAGCCTATTAATGGAGAACTTTTCATTTTTCATTTCTTTAGTCCTCCAATCCACATATAACCCATTCCATAAACCGTTTTAATATACTGAAAATTGTCTCTTTCAATTTTTCCTCTAATGCGGCTGACAGCACAGGTCAATGCGTGTTCGTCAACAAAATTCCCATCAACATCCCATAATTTTTCTAACAAAATACGACGTGTTAAAACAATTTGTGTATTTGAGGTAAATATTTTTAAGATACGGTACTCCATAGCTGTGAATGATATATCTTCCCCTAAAAGTTTGGCACTCATTTCCGAAAAATTAATAACCAGTTTTCCGTCATCGTAGCAATCATTATTATTATGCTTTTGGATACGGGAAAGCAGCGCTGATACTTTTTTCTGAAATACGCTCATTGGGAAAGGTTTTGTTACATAATCATCTGCACCTAATTCAAACCCTCTTAACTGGTCGCTTTCCAAGTCACGGGCGGTCAAAAAAATCACGGCAATATCGGAATTTTTCATTTTCAGCTCACCACATAAATCAAAACCATTTCCGTCTGGCAAATTCACATCAAGTATGACAAGCTCATATTTTTCTTTCATAAAATATTGAACTGCTGCCGCCTTTGATAAAGCACTATCCACATCATAGCCCGATGTGGATAAATTATAGCATAATGTATTATTTAAGAGTTTGTCATCTTCAACGACAAGTATCCTCATAAAATCACTCCTTACCTTTTTCAACTATTCTATCATTCAAATGTCGCAGAAGCCTCACAGGACTTACCCTTTTATATTATGCAACGCTTCCACCCCTTACAATTTCAATCCTGTTCGCAAGCTTTCTTTTCAGCAAAACCAGCAAATCATCATTCCTGTTTTCTGTCTGGGTACATTTATGTACAGAAAGTTGATTGTTTCTGCCAAATCTTCCCTCTTTCGCATCATTAGCGGAACACTGTCATAATTCGCAGCAGCAATGCCTGTCGCTAGATTCGTAGCTCCTGGTCCACTTTAGCCTATGACGACTTTGAAGAAACTATTTTATCAATCCCTTTTTCTTAGCGTAATTACAAATAAAGGAAACAAATGCCAATATCAACAGCATAAAGATAGACAGCATATCCCATACATCAAAAACAGGCTCATCCATCATTTTTGATAATATTACATTGACAATAATCATAAATGGAATCGCTGATAAAAAAGTTGTTCCTAAAGCAGCTAACTTTCTTTCCATACGCTTAAACACTGCAACTATTAACCACAAGAATATGATTGAAGCCACTGCCATCACTGCACCAACTGAAAATACTTCTTTCGCTTTTAATAAACTTCCTAATAAGAACAAATAGGGAACTATAAAAACACTTAATGATATTAAACTTACGATAATCCCTCTTTTCCCCCAAATAATACTTGGAAACGTTATTACCCACGCGAATACAATGGAGCTGACCGGAATGAATGACCATGTTAAATTGCCGGATATTGCGATATTGCAAATAAGACATACCATAATCCCTATCAATAGTGCTGCTGAAAAAAGAATTGAAAGAATGACATTCTTTGTCATGTTATTTTCGTCTTTCCTTTTTAAAGCAATCAAATTTTCATCTGCCTTTTTTTCATAAATTTCCATGTCGATTTCCTCCCCGCTTAACAACTCGTTTACTGTGATTCCCAGTATTTCGCAAAGCTCTAACATTATAGATGAATCGGGCATACTTTTTCCTGTTTCCCATTTGGATACTGCCCTATCTGTAATATTCAGTTTTTCTGCCAACTGTGCTTGAGTTAATTTTTTCTCTTTACGACATTTGGCAATAAATTTTCCAATTTCTATCTGATTCATCATTTTTTCTCCTTTCACCTTGAACGATATACCTGGCTATATATTTTTTACACCAACCAACGGTTGAATCTCCCCAATTCAACCGTTGGTTGGGAAGTGTTTTTCCTCAAAAGCAAGATAATTTTATTCTTTCTTCCCTATTGAAAAGATTCCAATGATTGCACCAATAAGGATAATCGGTGCTACTCTGACAAACATCCATTCAAATGAGTGAAATGCCACCCCGAGAACAGCGGTTTCAGGGTCACTATAATTCCATCCCAAGTAAGGGCTTTCTAATGCCAATAATATTGCAAAAACTATTACTATGATTGCACATAACGAAATAAGCGACCAATGAATCATTTTTCTTTTCGTGGTTTTCCTTTGCGCCAGTTGCAAGTTTATCACCTCTAATTTTTCTGAAATGGCTTTTAAAGTATCAACCTCTGTTTCGATAACTGTTTCTCCCAACAGCGTGCTTACAGGTGTTTCAAGCACTTCCGATAAGGAGATTAACATATCAGAATCGGGAACTGACCGTCCTTGCTCCCATTTAGAAACTGTCTGTCGCACAATGTTCAGCTTGACAGCAAGCTCTTGTTGTGAAAGTCCCTTTGATTTTCTGATTGTTTTAATATTTTCGTTGAGCATTCGTGATAGCCTCCTTTCGATTTTTACCATTATTGTAGGCTAAACTGCCCGTTGCCACAAGCAACACATTTTAACATTTTCATAAAAAAGGCAATCTATGACAGCTTGTTCTTTTTCTTCTGGTGTAAACCTTATTTATAAGCAAATGCTCCTGAACGCTTACATTGACGGGCTGAGCCAGAAATGAATAAAGGCAGGGAAAATCCCTGCCTGATATGGCTCCCCCCCCCCCCACACACTAGAAATGGAACTTACAGGCTCAGAACACCATTCCTGTATCCTGTTCTCCGTTTCACTTGTATCGCAAGGATATTTTAGTTTTTATATCTTCTCTTGGAAATACTAACTCATCTAAGGAAAGAGCAAAAAGAGACTCTGTTACAAATCTCGCAACATAGCATTGTTGCCCCATATGCAAAAAGCACTGGTAAAATATAGAGTAAAATTATATTACCACTACATACATTAAACAAAAGATATTGGAACAACACCACCCAAATAAAATGAAAAATATAAAAAGTATATGACCTTTTTGACATATATTTTAATATTTTCCCGTCAAAATCCAAATACCCTTTTCCAATCCCTAGCAAGGAACTAATCATAAACCACTCCGATACATATTTTGCAATCGTATTTAACAATGCTTGCTGTGTATCTAACCAAATAAACATATATACATTGAAAATCGTTGCTGTTATACCTATACACAAGAAAATCCATTTCCATTTTTCTACTTTGTCGATTATATCATCATTTGAGAAAATATAGTAGCCAACAAGAAAAATGTAAGTATATTCTACAAGAATTTTTCCGCCTATCGAAAGCACTCCGCTAAAAAGTGGCAAGGGTAATCCCCAAAGAAAAATCAGCACAAGCGGTATATTAATATCTTTTAGGTGCATTATTTTTCTTTGTAATATGATAATTCCAACAGCAATGAGCGAAATAAGGAACAGATATAGAATAAACCAAAACTGTCCAACCGAAAAACCGCCGTCAGCACCTGTTAAGTCAGTAAAATGTGTAAAGAAAACAGCATAATGCCGAGATAAATTCCCTTGATAACCATAATTAAATTTATCGGCTATATATGTCATAGGCGGCATAATTAGCACTGTCCCAAAAATAAATGGTATCAGTAATTTTTTAGTCCTTTCCAACATATATTGCCCGATTGTCCGCTTTTGTAGCGCAAATCTTGTGGAAATGCCTACAATGAAAAACATAAGCGGCATAAAATACGGACTTAAAAATACCACGATACTGCTAATTATTTTATTGCTTTCAAAATAAATGTAATTTGGTTCTCCCCATACATTCCATGCCATTGCTGCATGGTAGGGAACAAGAAGTAAAATGATAATCCAGCGTATATTGTCAACATAATATTTTCGCATACTTATCTCATGCCTTTTATCAATAATATTCAATACTGTTATCCTACCACAACCGCACACACAATTCCATTAAATTCTTCTTCATTCCGCATAACCGCCTTATCCCTTGTATAAACGGTGACGGTCTGTTCCCCTGCATTGTAATTGACAATCGTTTCCTGCTCGTATCGTAAAAGTTTCATAAAATCTGTTGGGCAGGATATAAGATGACATAACAAGTATCTTATTGTAAATTCCTGCCACGACTGCCTTTTTTTCTTTTCATAAGGGCTTTATAAGCTATATCAGCAACCCGTTCTGGAGACATAACAAACAATTTGAATAATAAAGTATCTCTTTTAGACACAGATAAAATATATGATTTCGTTGCCGCATAAACAGCATCATAGGGACATGATATGTAAGAGCCTGTTGAACCTATATTCAAAATCTGTCCCTGCTTGCGCTCCAACATTAATGGCAGGAACAATTTCATCGTATCTGTTACAAAAAACGTTTGTCATTTTTAATGACCTCCCTATTAAGTCAAGTCTTTTTTCCTTGAAAATCAAGGATTTTTTGATATACTATCAATAAATATCTCAGAAGAAAGAGCCATTGGTATGGGCATTTCTCTGTATCTGGTACAAAAATAGCTGGTTCTGGGTACACGAAGTAAAACGTCTTGGTTTTCCGTTCTACATGGCCTTGTGTATACACATCCATCTACGGCAGCGCACCTCCCGTGTCTACCAGGATCACCCACATTTCTGCAGGGTCCTAACTTCCTTCGTCCCGCCTGTCCATAACCAAGGTGTCAGCTTAGCTCCTTGTCAGGGTCTTGCCCTATGGTAATTATTCCTGCCGACTACCGGCTCATTCTTTGTCTTAAGTCTTACTGACCTGTTCTGTATGCTCCACAAGCCAGCACCTCGCGGTGGACGTTTTCCCGGCCTGTTCCTCATACCTTTCAGCTTTCCTGCCACAGCTGAATTCAACTCTCAGAATTGTTTCCTAAAGGCTCAATTCAACTGTAGCAGGCACATTCCTTCTTTTCCCTCTGGTTGTTATCCTGCCTGTATCTGCGGCCTTCTGATGTCTCCCATCAGTTTCTTCGCATCATAATCTACACCTTTTGTAAGGATCGCGTAGAATACCCTGATAACCTTGCAGGCTATCGCAACCACTGACTGCATCTTTTTCAGAGGATTTTCCTTTCGGCTCCGGTAATACTCATGGATTTCCCGAAACTCTGCATTCTTTCCTATTAGCGATATCGCTGCCTCATACAGCACATATCTCAGACGTTTCCGCCCGCGGTAGCTGATCCGGCTTTCTCCGTTATGCTTGCCGGATTCATTCGCCACGATTGCATATCCCGCCAGTTTCTGCAGTTGTTTGGGGTTATCAAAACGTCCAATATCCCCAACTTCTGCAATAAATCCACTGACTGTAACCAGACCGCTCCCTTGGATCGCCATCAGCTTATCAATATATGGGATCTCCTTTATCTTTTCTTCTATACTACGGATCAGTTCCTCCAGCCTTGCCGTATATACATCCATGTCATTCAGCAGATTTTTTAATTCGATTCTCGCTGCTTCCGACGCTTCCTTGCTCCCAATGCTGTGCTCTGCGGCTGATACCAGGGTCTTTGCCCTCTTCATTCCAGCGCCTCTCAGCTTCGCATCCCGCCAGATTCGGTTTACGCCTTCTGCACCCAGCTTTATGATATCCTCCGGCAGCGGAGCTGCCTTCAGCACCATCCTGCCACTGACCGCTTTTAAATCCTTATATACATTTTTATATTCTGGAAAGTAGATGGAAAACCACCTTGCAGTCCGGTTCTTAATCCTTGTGAGCTCTTCCTGCATTTGGAAGCGCAGATTAGAAAGACTCCTGATCTCTGCATAAATGCCGGCTGGTATATATGGATAGGAAAAACGTCCTTCATTGACCAGCGCTACGATTGTTTTCGGATCTTTACGGTCATTCTTGTTCGGGTTGTTGTCGTCCAGTTCCTTTGATTTCTTCACATGGTGGGGATTTACATGTACCGGCTTCATTCCGCTGTCCTGCAGGAATTTCCCTAACGCAAACCAGTAATGTCCGGTCGGCTCCATTCCGGGAATCACAGCAGTTTTGCCATGTTTTTCTGCGATATCCTCCACCCATGCTTTCAATGTCAGGAATCCGGCTTCCGTGTTACTGAATTCCAGCGGCTTTTTACTATACTCATAATTTCTCCAGTCAAAAGCCCTGGCATAATGAGTTTCACTTCCAACATCAATACCAACAATCAAAGTTTTTTCAGTAATGGATGCAATTTTTGCGTTCTGTGTGTT
>BLMJ01000106.1 GCA_011960625.1 Lachnospiraceae bacterium
CTTCAATCTTGACTGCCACATTCTTATTATGTACGCCAAGCTGACCATTGAACCACGGCTGGCCTTCGATATAGAGAGAAATCAAGGAATCCTGCGGTTTATTCAGGTCGATAACATCTCCTACATGAAGATTATATACATCATCCAGATTCAGTTTTGCTATGCCAAGCTGTGCCATAATATCCATCTTGGACTCTCTGATATTCTCCAGAATATCCTCTCTGGTATTGCGAAGATGTGCTGCATCACTCTTCTTCGCCAGATGCTTCGTCTTATCAATGATCTCAAACATGTTGCTCAGAAGCGTACCTGGCATACAGATATTCATACTTCCGTCGATTCCTCCAAGAGAAATGTGCAGCATAATGATTACAACGGTCTCATCCACACTGATCCCTTGGAACATGCTGGGGTTCTCCTCCACCCGTTCAAATTCGACGTCCAGATTAATGTAACCTGCCCAAACATCTTTGGTAATCATGACCAAATACTTGATAATCTTCGCATATAGAGCTAACTCAATATCCGTATAGGTATAGGACATATCTACCGACATATCCATTCCCGTCCCTCCAAGCATACGGTCAATCATCGACGCCATTAGCATCGGACTGATGTGCATCAGCATAGGAGGATTACTTGAACGGTCGGGCAAATCTATATTGGCAATCGTGAGTACGTCCGACTCATTCAGCGCATTCCCAAATTCATAATATCGCTGTTCCTCAACCCCCATAACCTCAACTTCACTGGCAGCCCGGAACAGACCGTTGATCTGTGAAGCAGCAATCCTGGAGTAGTTATCGTAGATACTGCTGAGCATCTTCAGCTTATCCTTCGTATACTTCTTCGGACTGAAGAAGTCATACTTCTTATACTCCTTCTCCTTCACGACCTCCTTCTTTTCCTCTACCACCTCATCCGCACCGGAATTCTGCATGGAATTCAGCAATGCGTCTATCTGACTTTGCGATAATACATCTGCCATCCTAAACTCCCACTTTCCTTACTTTACTCGGTTGTTCTGTTCATCATCTCATAGTATTCTTCCAGAGAATGCTCTACTGCGTCAGACTTGGTGATCAAAAGCTCAACTCTCCGGTTTTTTGCCCGGTTCTCCGGCGTATCAAATGGTGCGACAGGCCGAAATTGTCCGTATCCCATCGGAACAATTTTGTCTGGCGTCACTTCCGTACGCTGTTGGATGAATGCCGCAACCCTTGCCGCTCTCTCCGATGAGAGAACTCTGTCGTTCTCCGGATTATTGGGAATCACCGGATCTGCCTGCGTCGTATGCCCTAGCACCTGAATCTCCTTCACAGAGTCTTTGACTCCTGAGATTATTGACGCAAACTGCGCCAGCACATCCATTCCTTCCTGCTTAATCACAGAACTATCTCCGTCAAAGAATACATTATCCTGAAATGTGATAAAAGTGTAACCGTCCCCTTTAAACAGCTCTACTTCACTGTTCAAATTCGCTTCATCAACTGCGGCTTTCAGACTCTCATATAATTCATCAAAAGCCTCTGCATCCACGGCTCCCGACACATCGTTGGGCGCGCCCGGATCTGTCTCGTCCGCAATCTGGGACAATTCTTCTGCCTCTGGATTGAAGCTCTTGACAATCATAATCCATTTCGTCTGATCCAATGTAGAGATGGAGTATAATAATACGAAGAAACATAACAGCAGAGTTACCAGGTCTCCATAGGTGTCCATCCAGTTGGCGCCGCCACCGCCGCCGCCTTTGTTCCTCTTCTTCATAGCTCCCTCCTGTTATTCTTCTGCCTTCTTCTTCGAAGCAATCGCATCCGGATCCAAAAGTTTCTGACGCTGCTTCTGGGATACGAATGTAACCAGCTTCTCACGCAGGAATTTCGGATTATCTCCTGCCTGTATCGCGAGGATTCCCTCAATCATAATCTGCTTATACAGTAATTCTTCATCATTCCTTACTCTCAGTTTCTTAGCAATCGGCGAGAATATCATGTGGGCAAGTACACAGCCGTAGAACGTCGTAATCAGCGCGGTTCCCATGGCAGGACCGATGTCCCCCGCGCCGCCTTCGTCCAGATTCATACCCTTCAGCATGTTGACCAGTCCGACCAGCGTACCGATCATACCGAAGGCCGGGGCCTTCGCATCAAGAGTATCATAAATTCCGATACAATCCTCATGCCTCGTAAGCATGGCCTCCACATCGCTCAGCTTGCCAGACAGAATGGTCTTCTGGCATTGGAAGAGAAAGCGAACGAGCTTGACGATATGTTTTTCAAGCAGGGTATTATGCTGATTGTAGACGCCACAGAACCGGAAGAAGTTCGTACACTTTTGGAGAGCGATGTGGAGGCC
>BLMJ01000107.1 GCA_011960625.1 Lachnospiraceae bacterium
GCACCGGCAGGGAAAAAGGCTTCGTCACATAGTCGTCCGCCCCCAGAGAATAGCCGTTAAGCATATCCTCCTCCATCACACGGGCAGTAATAAAGATAACCGGCACGTCACAGACTTCGCGAATCCGCCGGCAGACGGCAAAACCATCCATCCCCGGCAGCATTACATCCAGCAGAATCAAATGAAAACTTTGCAAATCCAGCAGCTCCAAAGCCCTCGTTCCATCCTCGGTCGTCTCAACACTCCATCCCTTGCCGACAAAATAATCCGAAGCAGCCTCCGCAAGCAGACGGTCATCTTCCACAATCAGTAATTTAAGTTCCATAAACGTTCTCCATATTCAGCCTGTTTACAAATCTATAACAGAAAATGTCCGGACAATATTTCTGTATGGCAATACGATAACATCTCAATATGTCTTTTTTGTATCTAATTATAAAATATCAACCCTCATTCTAAATATGTGTCAAAGCAAAGACAATTTCGATAAATAAAAAATAATGCCCTCAGCCATGAGTTCCTTCCCACAGCAAAGGACATTCTACTTATCTCTATAATGAGAACCACATTGAACAATCTTTATCGTATTATTTTCTATACGATAAACAATTCGATTCGCATCATCTATTCTTCGACTCCAATAAGATGCCAAATATCTTCCCATGCCGCATCTGACCACGACTTAATCATCAAAATCTACCTCGTGCACCGTCCCCCCTGTGGCTTCCATCTGTGCCACCGAATCCCTGAGCCTGGCCATATTTTCCGGCGAATAGAACGGGTCCACAGATACTTCGAATGGTATACGCTTCTCTCTTCCCAGCTTTTTAAGATAAATGTTAATAGCGGTAGATAAAGACATCCCAATATCGGCACACGCCTGCTCTGCCAATTTCTTTACATCATCTTCTATACGCAAACTGATTTGAGCCATCATATCACCTCTTCCTTTTTGCATATAGTATATTCCATTTACCAGCATTTGTAAAGACATTTACTATACAAATGCAAACTCGGAATTCCAAATAGGCGTCAAAGCAGTCACAACCCGCTTATAAATCTCAAAAATTCTCATATACTTCTCATGATTCTCCATGTTAGGAGTAAAAACCCTCTTCATTCGAACACATCTTCGAACCGCTTCCTCCTCGTCCTCAAAACAGCCGGCAACGAATAGCTGTGCTTCGGCGAACCGAT
>BLMJ01000108.1 GCA_011960625.1 Lachnospiraceae bacterium
ACACTCACTCCTCCCTTCCTCTCTTATCCTCCCAGACATATTGGCATATAGGTCTTGCTTTTCCTTCTTCCTCATCTCTGCGCTGATCTTCTCATATATGGATTCTTTCTTCCCCTCCGGCACAACACTATCATCCTTCAGGAGCACATTCTCTTCTTCAGCAGCAGCTCTCATATAGTCATCTTTTATCAACCGTTCTAGTTTTTCATCCCTATTTTTCATTATTATACCTCTCGTTAATTCTATGCTGCTTTTTCTACTGTTCATTGTGTAAAGAAATGTATACAAATCTTCTGCACAATCCCTCCACGCTATTGACTACTTTTCCCAAGTCAACTTTCTCAATATCTTATGTATCCTGAAATCTTCTTCTTTCTCTTGACCAAATCACTTGTAAACGTATAATATAGTTATAACAAAAATGTCGCACAGACATTATTCTATGCTTTATCAAGATTGGGAGGTCATTATGAAACGCATTATCTTAACTGGCGGCGGCACCGCAGGCCATGTAACACCGAATATTGCCTTATTGCCACGGCTCAAAGAATTACAATATGATATACATTATATTGGTTCTTACCATGGGATTGAAAAGGAATTAATCGAGCAATTCGGTATTCCTTACCATGGAATCTCTTCTGGAAAATTACGCCGTTATTTCAGCATTCAGAATTTTACAGATCCGTTCCGTGTAATCAAAGGATTAGGCGAAGCAAAAAAACTAGTAAAGCTCCTGAAGCCTGATGTCATATTTTCCAAGGGCGGCTTTGTCTCAGTTCCTGTCGTTATGGCCGGCAAGGGCCGTCATGTACCGACAATCATTCACGAATCCGATATGACACCTGGTCTTGCAAACAAACTTTCTATCCCTTCTGCAACCAAAGTTTGCTGTAACTTTCCTGAGACTTTAACACATCTTCCTGAAGGAAAGGCTATACTGACAGGTTCACCTATTCGGCAAGAATTATTGTCCGGAGACAAATACAAAGCCAAAGAATACCTGAAGTTTACTTCCGATAAGCCAGTTATTATGGTTGTTGGCGGAAGTCTTGGCTCAATAGCTGTCAACGACGCCATACGTGGTATCCTGCCTGAGCTTTTAAAAACATTTCAGGTTATCCATCTTTGCGGCAAAGGGAAACTTGACGAATCACTAAAGGGTTTAGATGGCTATGCCCAGTTTGAATACGTCAAAGAAGAATTAAAGGATCTCTTTGCCTTAACAGATCTTGTAATCTCCAGAGCTGGAGCTAACGCTATCTGTGAGCTGCTTGCACTCCATAAACCGAATCTCTTGATTCCGCTTTCCATTAATGCAAGCCGCGGTGACCAGATTCTCAATGCACGTTCCTTTGAACGCCAGGGCTATAGTGTTGTTTTGGAAGAAGAAGAACTTACCAAGGAAGAACTTCTTAATTCCATTACGGCATTATATAAGAACAGAAACACTTACATAGATGCCATGAAGAATTCTCCGCAACAAAATTCTATCGATACAATTATAGACCTGATTGAAAATGCTGTTAAAAAATAATTGTTTAAACTGTTTGTTCCAAATAGATATGATTTGCGGCATATCTATACAGTAACTGTACTTTCCAGAAAGCAGGGACCATTCTGGAATTTTCATACTAGAGTATCTATCCATCAAATGCAGAGCATAGAAAACAGGTGTCCGTATCGGCACCTGTTTTTACGCTTTATTCAAGTGAGCATACTCCTCTGCGTAATTTTCGCGTATCCACTGTTTCGCCCGATACAATATACTATGCAGCACATCCAGCGTCACATCCATATATTCTGCTACCTCTTTTTGCGGCTTCTCTAAGATATATGTAATCGTAATGGCCTCATACCATCTAGGATTCTTCTTATATAATGCATCAAATATTCCCTTCCTAAATTCCATGAACTGCTGCTGCTTCATTTTTTTCACTAAAAACTCTTCCGGATTTTCTACAGATTCCGAAAGTGTCACCTCGGCTTCCCCCTCCATCTCTTCCACCAAAAATTCTCGTTTGCGATCTCTTTTTAAACTCAGCGCCATATATTTTGTTGTCAGAAGCAGCCAGGCCATGGCCGCCTCTCTCTCAACATTGTCTATATTTAAATACAGTTTTAAGAAAACATTCTGTACAATTTCTTCTGCTGAATGGTGATTACCGGAGTACTTTACCGCCGTCTTGTATACACGTTCAAAATTTTCCTCGTAAATTACCTTGAAGTCCGCTTTTGTTGTTAACTCCACATCCACTTACTACTCATCCTTCGCTTCTTTAAACTATTTTATCTTAGCCAGTAACTCCTCTTTATCCTCATTCTTAAGCTCGCCCGTCTTCCATTTCAATCCAACGTGGTCGTCCTTATATCTTGGAATCATATGAACATGAAAATGAAATACTGTCTGACCTGCTGCCTCTCCATTATTCTGAACAATATTATATCCGTCGCACTCAAGAACATCCGAAAGTCTTGTAATCATCTTTTTCGCCAGAACCAGCGCCTTCGCTGCTAATTCATCATCAAGCTCATACAGATTCGCATAATGTTCCTTTGGAATAATCAACGCATGACCCTTTGAAGCAGGGCTTACATCCAAAATCACACGAAAGTCTTTATCTTCATATAAAGTAGCTGTGGGAATCTCTCCATTCGCAAGTTTACAAAATATACAATTTTCCTCTTTCATTTCTATTATCCTTTCTTGAAAATAATAATTGATTATTTCGCCCTCCAATGCTAAACTGTTACTTCAGAAAGGGCGGTAAATACTATGTTTTCAGCGACAGACTACGACAACTTACAACAGATTATGGAAGAAAGTACCCAAAAAAGAGAACTTCTTACAAGACTTCTTGAGTCCCACAAGATGGAGGTTAGTGCCATCAGCCATGAAATACGCAATCCCTTAACACTTGTATACAGTACACTGCAGTTAATAGAAGCACAGCATCCGGAAGTCCTGTCCTTCCGTTATTGGAATACTATGCGTCAGGATATAGAATATATGACCCAGTTGTTAGAAGAACTATCTTCCTATAACAACGGAGAAAAACTGTTTCTCACCAAAATTGATACTGATACATACCTTAAAAGCCTCGCACTGTCGTTTGCCTCCTCTATTCTGGACACCGAAATTGAATTTACTTCCAGAATAGCATCAGGTCTGCCATCCATTACAATTGACACTGTGAAATTAAAGCAGACTCTTTTGAATCTCCTTGGAAACGCAAAAGATGCTGTCCTTTCACGCACAAATTCAGGACGTCAGTCTATACGTTTCGATGCAGAACGCAAAGACAAGTTCATTCACATCACCATTACTGACAATGGACCTGGGATAGCTTCTAATGATATCCATTCCATCTTTGATCCTTTTGTAACTTACAAAAAGAATGGAACTGGTCTTGGCCTAGCAATCGCAAGACGAATTATTACAGCTCATAATGGTTTCATTCAAGTCGAATCAACCCTGGGAATTGGTTCCACCTTTACCGTTACGCTTCCAGTAGAGCAGAATCCCTAACACGAATCCTGTAATCAGACCACCAATATGCGCCAAATTATCTACGCCGCTGCTAGTAAAACCATAATACAAGCTGAGGATAATCATAAATACAATTCCTCTACCTGAGATATCACCTATCCGTCCTCGATTACGCATTGCAACGTACAGCAAAGCCCCGATAACCCCAAAAATTGCACCTGATGCTCCTGCCGATATGGAATAGTCAGCTGTCCAGACTTCGTACCAAGCAGACAAAAAATTACCGCCCAGACCACTGAGAATATAAATCACTAAAAATTTAAATTTCCCTATCTCAATCTCCAGATTCCAACCAAGCAATACCAGTGTTACCATATTATTCATTAGATGTTCAAATCCAAAATGAAGAAACATACTGCTAAATAGGCGGTAATACTCCTCATCCTCCATAATCCTTGGAACATACATAGCTCCATGTTCCAGTAAGAACAGACCATCCTCAGTCATTCCCTGTGATGTAAGAATAAAAAATACGATAACGTTAATTGCTGCCAGTAAAATTGTACATGGTGCAGATACTTTATTCTTTTTCATGTATCACGCATTCACCTTCTGGTATATGTTTTCATTATATTTGCATAGTATACCATATTTCCCCTGATATAGTAACCTCTATTATCTTATCTATATGCCTACGCCAATTTCCCTAACTGCTTGCTATGATTTGCAATTACAACTTTCATGACTTCAATATCTGACTTCATCTCATCCATCTCAGAAATTGCTTTTTCATATCTCTTAGCTGCCGGAACATAGTTTTCTGCTAATAAATGGATATTGTGGTCGGTAACATTCTCAATATGTAACTCAACCCTTTGAAGTCTATCTTTTACTGCTCCAAGCTCATCCTTTACACCCCCTAGTTCTCCCTTCATACCTTCCACTTCTTCTTTTACTTCTCCAAGTTCCTCTTTTACTTCTCCAAGTTCTTTTCTTATCCCACCAATCTCTTCCTTTATCGGTCGTAATGCTGAGTCCATCTTCACATCCAGTAATTGTGATATTGATATAAAATCTTCCTTATCCAATCTCAAGGCAGTTCCCTCCTTACCAAATCTGATAAAAATATTGTAACATATATAGATAGCAAAGTCATTATCACTTTTCATGAAAAATCCCCCACTATCTTGTCAAAATAACTTCTCGCATACCCATTAATCCTTATCTCTACATGCCAGAAAAGTTTTTACAGTACACACGTTCTCACTATAATTCTTCTTCCTCTATATGTAGTCCATCCCAATCCCCCCATTTTGACTTTCTACGTTTGTTTAAAAGTCTTTTTACCGGAGCCCATAAATGATCTGATTCCCTTACAATTGAATTTCCTATTTCCTGTTCTGTAATCCAGTCCCTCTCCGGTAATTCTTCTTCCACCTCCTCCGTCTCTTTTTCATCAAACCTTCTCCTATTCATATCTCCTTCCACCTCCTGTTCACCTTCCTGTGGATTCTGTATACATTCCGCCACCAATTTATCCAAACTATAATTTTCGTCCATAGTCCTCTTATGTAGTAAAAAGACTATGCGAATACATTCCTGATCCTGATAATCTGCCTGTTTCACGAAATATTCTGTTAATTCATGAAATTCCTCCCACAAATCCTGTTTTACCAATGGGTAATAACAAAAAAAATACTTTCCTTCTTCGTAAAAGATATACTCTGGTTTCAACAGAAGACAGTGGGTATTTAACAAAAAAGTTTCTACCTCTCTAATTACATTTTTAAGATCTCTAAGAAACATTTTTATGTCTTGTGAATTTATTTTACTTCTTTCAAACATAGCTTTCATAGATATCTTCCCACTGACATCGTAATCATAATAACTGCTTTCATTAATTCCTCTTCCCCCCATCTTCAATATTCCGTTCAGATCATTTGCTTTCAACATGCGAATCTGATAGTCTTCCTTATAAAAGACTCCCTCTTCTATTGTAATCTTGCGCTCCATCTCTACACTCACTCCTCCCTTCCTCTCTTATCCTCCCACTGCCAGCTTCTTTAGACTTTTCATTATTTTCTTTTCAATCGCCTGAAATCTCTAATCTTTTTCTCTGGATCTGTAATTGCAGCTCTTTTAATAATCGAAACTTTCATATATTTTTTTGTAGCATTTACAGTGACTTCAATCTTTTCTTTCTCTGTCTTGACCAATACTTGAGGGTGCGAAAAAATAATACATTTATCTTTCGCTCTCTGGTAAAAAAGCATCTCTAATTCTCCCTCTTTTATACCATCTTTTGCTCTTGCCTTTGTACTTCCCACCACTGCCGTTTCATACGCTGCGCCAGACAATATATTTTTATCATGATAATAGAATACTGCTAGAATACATCCCATAATTAAAAACATAATCATAGGCATAAGAAACGACATTTCCACAGTCATACTACCCTGCAACTTATATTTTTTTATCCCTTTATATTTCTTCATTTCCATAGTATTCCTTCCATAAAAACACAGCAGAGATATCCTCCTGTAAGAAATGGAATAAATGGAAGCTTATATTTTCCAGACATCTTTTTCATTGTCATACAGCCCACCGCTGCCAACACAAGAAATAAAAATGCTGCCGAAAGCACCTCTAATAACCTCCATATACCAAGATAAATTCCTAAAATAAGAATCATCCAGCTATCTCCATATCCTATTTCCTCATTAGTAACCCTGCTGACTAAAAAAAATAGTATTCCAATCCCGATTCCACCTAATATCAGCCAGATATCCTCTTTTCCTATAAAAATCTGATATCCCATAGCTGCCAAATTACAAAATACCAAAATATAAACTGGTATTCTTCGGGAATAAATATCCCCAATAGACAGCGCTGACAACATCCCTATAGTCACAACCTGACTTATCGACCACATCGAGAACACGCCCCCTTCCCAACAACTTCTGACAATGGAACAGCATAAATTGTACGTTTTAAACCACTGCAGGATAGTGAACTATGATATCGGTTTCCTGTATCAGTAATGTACACCCCATTTCCTCCATTTCTCATACAATGCTCACATGGATAGTATTTTCCCCCGCCCTCATTTCGCAGATTCCCAATTTCCCCGGACGGAACCATATGAATGGATAATTCTAAATATGTACAGTGATAATTCTTATGGTATACGATTCCCGTTTCTGTAATATAAACCGTCTCTTCATTATCTAAGATTAATCCGGCCTTCTCGTACCCGTTCCATCCCTTGATTCGCATTTTTTCCTTGTACTTGATAGGCTGTAATCCAAACATTGGGATAGGCAGACGCACTTCGTATATAACCTGCAATTCTCCGATTCCTGTTCGCGGAGAGATTCTTGAGCCGTCACATCTGACTCCCCCTCTCCCACCAACCACGATACTTCTCTCCAGACGTTTTGCCCCTATCGCTTCCACTATATCCTGCTCGAGACGCGAAGGAATAACCATTGTAAGAACATATGCTTCTTCTGCTGCTTTTTTACCAGCGTACTGCAGACCGGAGCGCATGGCTGTCTGAATAGCCATAATTTCCATCAGATATAGAAGAGTAATCACTGCCAGAAAAAAAATCGGAACCGTCATAGACGCCTCCACTGTAATACTAGCTTGTTTAGAGGCGGATACAGATACCCTTTTGGACAGATAAGAATTTTTTGAATGTGAGGGGAGTGTTTTACTTTTCATCGCACGAATCCTTCTCCTTTCTATATGTTTTTACTTGTCTGTTATTCTGGATTAATTCTGACATCCAAAAGGGTATCTGTATCCGCCTCTTTTTTTCATAGGAACTTATTCAATTATAGTTATAGCAGGTCCTAAACTTGTATTGAATCCCTCTCCTCAAGTCACATACTGAGGAAATTTCAATTCTGCTGATACAATAATCTGCACGGAAATATGTCTGGCCGTGTATTTTTCTCATATTCTGTTCTATTACTCCAAGAGACCTAAGAGCTGTTATATCTTTCTTTGCCAGAAAAAGCAGCATTCGGAGATAATCTGAGTATCCAAGACCATGTTCATCATCCCTTCCCTCGTTTTGGTCTTCTTCTGTACCAAGAATAAATAATTTGGATAACTGTAATTGCCAACTTTCCTTTGACTTTGCTAATGGAACCTTGCTTCCCTTTAATAAAGCTCGAACATCCATGATTGCTTCTCCATATGCCCACGCCAGAAGAATCCCCGCTTCTGCTGCCTCTGTTATCGCAGGAACGGCAAGAATCGTACATAAAGCCATGGCTGCTGTCTGGGCTTCTGCCTTCATCTCACTATCCGTCTGAATATATGCATAATTAGGAACAAATCTTAAAAGTAATAGCCTTCTAACTACATATTCCAGGTTTTCTCTATCACTTTCTTTTCCTGCCAAGATATATTCTAATTCATAGTCCAATACCCCTAAACAATCCTTATCCGTAAACTTTGAAAAATGCTCTAGCAAATAATCCCCATACAACAGCGACGATATTTTCTCATTTGCCGCAGCCTCTGTAAACATTCCATATCCCTGGTTCCGCTGCCTAGAGATCAGCATGTTTTCATTTTCTACAACTTTTTCTGACACAGCCTTCTCTTTGGGCATTACCAGAGTCAATATAGGTGATTTCTTCAACTTTGCCGCATAGGCAATGGGATTATTCTCCTGTGGAAGTTCACTTTCGCTCTCCTCCAATAATCCATCCATATGTTTTTGCCAAGCTTCCTCCTCAACTGCATAATCTTCCGCTCTCTCCTGCTGCTGCCCCCACATATCGGTCATGCCTAACATATCTTTCACAGCATCCAATCCATACTTATGTTCCATATATGCCTTAATCTGATTAAAATAATCGCTGCAGCCATTGTCCGTTAAAAATTGGATTTGTTCTACTTCATGCTTTACTCTTCCTGCGTCATAATAGTCCAAACGGTCTGTAACATTTTTCTTTGTATACTCTCCCGTCTCATAACTGCCCTCCAACGCAAAGATATCATATTCTTCCAATAGTTCCTTCTGATATTCTGCAAACACACACTCTAACGCCCGATTCGTATCCGCTCTTCGGTAATTCTTCGCAAGCTGTATGGACGCGCTCTCCATGATCCCACCGATGAAAGCCATCAAGAGGATAAAGACTAAACTCAGGTATGCCGTCACTTCTCCCCGACATACTCTTTGCCTGCCACTCAAACTAAAACATCCTAACATCAGATTCCAGAACTCTCGCTTACAATTTTTTGGAAAATGTTCTGCACCAGACTAGTAAGCTGTGATTTGAATATAATCACCAGACCTATCAATACCACCAAAATCAAAATTACCTCTACTACCCCAATTCCATCCTCTCCTTTTAATTTTTCTTTCACTTTTGATAAAATACACCTTGTTCTCCACATATTTTTTCTCCTCTCTCTTTTTATATCGCCTATACATATTCGTCTGGGCGGCTTTAGATCCGCTTCTCTGCCTCAAATCTGAACTGACAGAAATGCCGGAATAATCACTATGATCAGTACGATTGCCAGCATCAAGAACATTGGCAGCAACAATTTCGTCCCAGCTTCTTCTCCAAGCCGCTTCGCCAATGCTTTCCGCTCCTCAAAAGCTTGGATAGCTTCAAGCTTTAATAACTGCGTCAGCCCTTTTGTTCCTTTTCTCAAATTTTGTGACAATAAGGCCCCAAACCTTACATACACCTGAACATCGCAGCGCCTTCCAAAATTCTCATAACTCTCTGCTTCTGTGGCTTTGCTATCCATCTCATGACAAGTTCGCTTCATTTCCTCATAAGCATACCGTTCACCCCACACTGCTTTCTGACGTTCATAATCTTCTACTACTTTTCTCCAAGCACGCTTCGCCGTCATCCCTGCCCCAAGAAAAAGCGCCATCTTATTGACAATCTCAGGATAATCCAGGAGCATCTGCCGCTTCCTCTTTTCCTGCTCTTTTCCCCTTTTCTGGAACTCTAATGCATATAGCAGTATCCCCGTAATGAGAGCCATGAAAATCAACACCAGTCCACGGCTATCCATTTTCCGATAATAAACAGCATCTTTGTTTAAAAGTTGTTCAGGAAGTTTTAACTTCTTACTGGTACGGCTTTCTTCCTCCTGTTTTTGGATTTCTTCCTCAATATGTTTCCTTCCCTTCGTCTTTTTATCTAGCTTTTTGGGAAATACATGTGCCGTACATTGGTACAAAGCTTGCTTTTCTTCATTTTCGCAATAGGTAAGAACTGCCCTTAATGTAACCAGCGTCCCTTCTTCTTTCAAAAAATCTGGCTGTAACTCTCCCCTGACATTCATCACGTCATAATGGTCCAGTTCCCAGGATACATCTACAGGCTCCTCTGGAATCTTTGTCAGAAGGTTCATATCACCTTCAATTCTATCAAGACTCTCATTCTCCCCGAGGATTAATTTCTCCATCCTTAGAATAATCCTGTCAAATAATTGCTGTACCTCTTCTGATGAATACTGCTGCTCAGCAATCTCAATCTCTATCGGAATCTTATCTTCCTTCCCCTGGATTGCTACATTTAATTCTTCCTTCCTGCTCCCCTTGCCATAGTCGTTTCTCTCAATAACACCTTCCATCTTTGCTGTAGCTCTCAGGAAATCAGATACCAGAAGAAACATTCCCAATACCATCATACCGCCTACCGCCGCATATTTTAGCATCAGATCTCGATTCTTATCAGCCTTACGCCAAGATAATAAGCTCCCATATAGATTCCCAAGCATACTGTCATCACCCCGATTCCAAACACATTCCCATACAAGCTGTCCATAAATTCCGGAAAACTTAAGGACATATAACCAATAATCGCGTACGGGATAGTGGACATTACACGAAATTCATATTTTTTTGCTGCAAGTATCGTTTCAATCTCCCGTTTTACATCAATCTTATCTCCAATCTGCCTAACCGTATCCTGTATAATGGCAATCATGTTCCCCCCGCTCTTTTTCGCTGCTGCAAATACTGTAATAAAATTTCTTACATCCTCCGTCTGGACACGCGTCCCAAATTCTTCCAAAATCTGTTCCATTGCCACATGAATCCGCAGCTGCCTGACAATAATCAGCAATTCCTTTGAAATTCTTGCCGTCTCCGGATAAATCAATTTTAGTTCCTTCTGAGCCTCCCGAAATGCGTTCTCCACGGAATATCCTGTGTTCAGCGCCGAAGACACTGACTGTATTGCTTCCTTAAACTGTACCTGAAATTCCAACTCTTTCTTTATGGCGCACTCTTCTTCCATCATACGAAAATGCCATAGAAAAAGAGGAAACAACAAAAATGTCATCCAAAACGAATGATAATATAACCATGCAGTAGCCGCTGTTATCCCCATAGCTTTTACCGCACTCCACAGATATTCCTTATGTGTGATATCCTGCTGCCAGTAATTTTTCTTTATGTGTAATTTCCTTAATTTTTTTCCATTCCCCCTTGAGCTTTCCTTTTTCCTCCTGAAGTTCTGTATACTGATACAATGTCTGCAATCGAATCTCACCATCCCAATACCCTAATACCTCTGTTACTTCTAAGACCTTTCTGCTCTTATCCCTCATCCTTCCCAGATGGACGATAACATCAATTCCAGATGCAATCTGTCTCTGGATGGCCGGTAGAGGCAGCTCCATTCCCATCAAAACCATCGTCTCCAGCCTGCCTAACATATCTTTGGGGCTGTTGGCATGTCCTGTACTAAGACTTCCGTCATGTCCCGTATTAAACGCCTGCAGCATATCTATGGCTTCCGCCGAACGCACCTCGCCAACGATAATACGATCCGGCCGCATACGCAGGGCTGACTTAATCAGATCTCGAATCGTCACAGCCCCGGCTCCTTCCACATTTGCATTCCTAGCCTCTAGCCTCACCAGATTCGGAACGTTCTGAATCCTTAATTCTGCATTGTCTTCAATCGTAATAATTCTTTCTGTCTTGGGAATATACTGCGATAATGCATTTAAGAAAGTGGTCTTTCCGGACCCTGTCCCACCACTTATGAATATGTTATAACCGGCTGCCACAAGCCTGGCTAGAAACCCGGATACTTCACCGCTGATGGCATTCCATGAAATCAATTGTCCCATGGTAATCGCCTCTTTTGAAAATTTACGGATTGTCACGATTGGACCATCCAGTGCAATCGGCTCTAATACAATATTCACTCTAGAGCCATCTGAAAGTCTTGCATCCACAATTGGAGACGCCTCGTTAACAAGACGGTTGGAACCTGCTGCAATCTGTTGGACAACATCCTCTAATTTATCCCGAGAGATGAAACGCCTGTCCGACTGGAACAGTTTTCCGTCCCTCTCGTAGAATATATTCTGTGTCCCGTTAATCATAATCTCTGTGATGGTATCATCCTCCAAAAAATCCTGAAGAAGATCCAATTTCCGAAACGCATTGAACAATTCTCTGCCTAAAGCCGTCTTCTCAGCTAAAGGAAGATACTCCTCCCTTGAAACCTCCTGAAGCACACGATAGATTAGACGGGTTAATTCCTCATCCTCAATCTCCCGGGTCATGTCTAGTTCTTCAAGAATCCTGGCGTGAAGCTGTTCTGAATGTATCATGAGATCAACTCCTTCTTCACCATCTTCTTCTTCACATCATCAAATCCCAGAAAATGCAGCTCCTCTTCCATCTGCAAAAGCTTCGCCTTTGCCAAAACATCCTTTACTGTCGGCACAATAATCTCCGTACAGTTTCGAAGCAGTTCATATACATCCTTGAGCCCCTCATCCAAATCCAAAATTAACACATCATAGATACTCTGCTCCTCAATCTGCCCAAGGAGGCTTACCCATTCCTCCAGAGTAACCGTCCTGATATCCTCCGACACTCTCACAGGCAGCAGATAATCCAACGGACCCATATGCTCCACCAAGGTAGTAAGTATCACTCCCAAGTTTTGCTTCTCCTGTCTCGAATAGTAGAGTACGTCTGCCAGAGTATGCCCTTCTTCTGGAAAATAACCTCCGATTCCTCCATAAATCTCCAAATTGAGGTACAATACATTTTTCGAAACTGCCAATTCCTGTCCCAGCTTCAATCCATAACCTGTTTTTCCACTTCTATGTACCGGTGAAAAGATACCGATAATCCTTGAATTTTTTGTCTTAGCTTTACGAAAATACAGATCCTCTGTCCTATTTTCCTCACTGCATTTACGGATAATTTCCGCTAGGAGTATCTCTCCTGATTGATACTTATATATCAGCGTCTCGTCAGAATTTGTCTCTGTCTTCCCAGATTCCGAAAGAACAAAAACATTCCCTGCCCGAAGCCCTTTACGCTCACTTACAGGATAGTTACCTCCTACAACCAGTACATCAATGGAATGCTCGCACAGAATGGTCTGTACCTGTGAAAGACTGTTACATACCTGCACTTGAAAAGCAAGCTCCTTCTTTCTCATCAAAAATACGGCAAACGCTGCGGCGTATCCTTCCTCCTGGTCACAAATTACTAAGCTTTTACTGCTCACATAATATCCCTCCTGCTCTGCTTTTTCATCAATTACTTCGTGAAATTCTACCGAAACGGCATTGAACACTTTGAACAACTATTGAATCTATCAGATACAAATTGCATATGCTGCAACTTGTAGAATGATTATAAACCCCTTTTGCACGATTTGTCTATCCTATTTTCATAAAAACTTAAACTTTGTGCAACCTTCACATAATTCCATAAAAAGAAATCCCATAAAGAAGCGCAACCCCAGGAGTTCCAAGGAGTCCGGATGTCAAAACAGTCCACGGATTCAAGCCTACCTGCGCAGTAATACCCTGTGCACTCAGAAATTCATTCACAAAAAATATCATGGCACATCCTATGATTGCCCGAACTATAAAGTTTGTAAAGGGATGCGGCCTTTGCTCTGACATACTTCTCTTCCTCCTCAGCTTCATTTCCTGATACCATATATATCCACTGCAAGCGTATTTTATTCTCAAAATCTGCTTATACTAGGATTGTTTGGAAATTACTTTCTAAAGAGGTGGATTATGAGATTATTTGAACGTGGAAATGCAGCAGAAGAAGATGTATACAAACGCCTGTCCTACGATCCACAGGCGGATACACTGATGGATGAAATCGCCAATGCACGCCAGGAAATAGAGGAAGCTTATCTTAATTTTCAATATGCTTCGGATCCCGATCTGATAGACTCCTATATCTACAGAGGGAACGCGGCATGGCTGCGCTACCGTTTCCTGCTACGTCAGGCAAAAATTATTTAACTTCTCAACCTATACAACATTTACTATTAAAATTCTGGCCTCTAGTGTACTGACCGTGTCATTTGGCGAAATGTAAATGTGTCAGTACACTACTGTGTGCTGACTGCAATAAAAAAAATAAAATACCTTCTACGGTCATATAGATAAATATATAGAAACTGTCAGGAGGTATTTTTTTTGCGTAGAAAAGTAGAGTTTGTCCTATTAATCCTGCTGCTGGCAGGATTGATCGTTGTCAGCAAGAACCTTGGAAATTATGTGTCCAGCGGCAAGATAAAAGGAGCCGAAAATACGATAGTTCTGGACCCTGGTCACGGCGGTCCTGACCCCGGAAAAGTTGGTATCAATAAAGCAGAGGAAAAGGATATTAACTTAAAAATTGCAAAAAAAGTTAAAAAAATTCTGGAAAAGAAAGGGATAAAAGTCGTCATGACCCGAGAAGAAGATACCATGCTTTCCAAAAACAGCAGCGGAAACCAGAAAGTACAGGATATGAAAGAAAGAGTGAAACTAATCAACAACACTGTTCCGGAATTTGCCGTCAGTATCCATCAGAACAGCTATCATGATGAAGCTATCCATGGAGCACAGGTATTTTACTATAAGCACTCGTCAGAAGGCGAGCAGCTTGCCGCCGTCATGCAGAAAGCATTGTTGTCTGTTGATAAAGAAAACCGGCGGCAGGCGAAGGCAGACGACACCTACTACCTTCTCAAAAGAACGGAAGTCCCAACAATTATTGTAGAATGTGGATTTTTAAGCAACCACGAAGAAGCAGAAAAATTAGTTACGGATAAATATCAACAACAGGTCGCTGAGGCAATTGTTAAGGGAATTGAAGCTTGTATGAAGAAGTAGAGTGTAGTATAATATTTCCCATGAAAACAATAATTGAACAAATTGATTTAAGACAAATGGATAAAGAAACGATTAAAAAGGCTGGCGATATCCTAAAAAGCGGCGGACTGGTTGCCTTCCCTACCGAGACTGTCTACGGGCTTGGAGCAGACGCACTGAATGAAGATGCCGCAAAGAAGATCTATGAGGCCAAGGGCAGGCCCTCTGATAACCCGTTAATTGTACATATTGCAGATATGGAAGCCCTTGATAATATTACGGAAATCATACCAGAGACGGCCTCAAGCGTCGCAAGAAAATTCTGGCCTGGACCTCTCACTATGATATTTCGTAAGACAGGGGCCGTTCCGCTGGGAACTACAGGGGGGCTTGATACCGTAGCCGTCCGGATGCCAAAACATCCGGCGGCGAAAGAGATTATTCGGGCCGGCGGAGGTTATATTGCGGCGCCAAGCGCGAATACTTCCGGCCGTCCAAGTCCAACCACGGCACAGCATGTAGAAGAAGATCTGGATGGTAAGATCGATATGATTGTGGATGGAGGCCCAGTGGAAATCGGTGTGGAATCCACAATTCTTGACATGACAGTAAACCCCCCTATGATATTAAGACCGGGAGCAGTGACAAAAGAGATGTTGGAGGATCTGATAGGAAAGATCTCTGTTGACAGAACCCTGATTGAACCTGACAGTTCAAAAGCGCCAAAAGCGCCTGGCATGAAATACCGCCACTATGCGCCGAAAGCAGAGCTGACCGTCCTGGAAGGAGACCTTTTGCAGGTAATTAAGGAGATTAACCGAAGGGCAGAAGAAAAGGCTGCCGAAGGGTTTAAAGTTGGAATTATCGGCACTATAGAAACTGTAGGGAGATATTCTACGGGGAATGTTAAGTGTATCGGCACAAGACAGGATGAAATGACGGTAGCCGGTAATCTGTATGGAATCTTGCGGGATTTTGACAGTGAGGGGACAGATTATATCTTTAGTGAATCATTTTCCACAGGTGGGATTGGCAATGCTGTAATGAACCGTCTATTAAAAGCAGCCGGTCAACACTTGATTCATGTGTAAAAATACAAGACTATATACGTCGATAGAGCTGTGGCGTACCACAGCTCTATTAATAAGACTAATTACCCATTCATTTTTCTTCTCGTTACAACTCCAACACTTCCCATAGCCGCTAATGCAAGCACAAGATAAAGCATCATAGCAGAAGCATCTCCTGTCTTTGGGGATGTAGCGTTTGATTTCGTCGTATTCGCAGCTTTCGCTCCCATATCCACAAGAACATACGGGCTGAAACTTTTTGCCTCAAAACTAATGGTTGAAGCTTTTACGGAAATATTTACCGTCTCCAGCACACCTTTCTCATTTTGGTGATAAAGTTTCAGGTTCGTACTGAATCCATCCGGAACCGGCATCGTTACCTTGACTGGAGTTCCCGGCTGTACCTCTTCGCCGTCTTTTAAGAGTGAAATATCGAAAATCTTAATTCCCTTCGTATTTCCCAGGAGCTTTTTAACCTGCTCTTCTATGGCTGTCTGCTGCTCTTTATTTACAGATTTTACGCTTAATGTAACTCCTTGTTCCACTCCGCTTACCATAATGCCGGTAGTATTATCCTTTGCAGTATTTCCGCCGGTCTCTGTATCTGGTTTTTGGCTGGCATTACCATTGCCATTGCCATTTCCGTTATCGCCTGTGGATGCAGTAACAGTAAAACCTGATTTACCTACTCTGTCAAACCATTTTCCATTTATCTTTTCTTCAAAATAAAGAGCTCCTTCTTCGCTTGCGTGTGCAAACAGAACTGTCCCTGATATTTTGAGTGTTTTACCTGCCGGAATAGATAAATTACTAATAGAAAGAGAGCGGAATCCTTGCTTTGTGACTGCTCCTTCCGGTATACTTGTCACTTTAAAGGTTGCTTTTTTTCCACTTTCTATAGGCCCATACATTCCTCCAACATTAATATCCGTCACAAAATCATTGATTGCAATCTCTGACTCATTCTTCCAAGTCACCGTAAATGGATATTCCTTTCCAGTGACTAAACCTGTTGTCTGAAATTCTACTTCTCCAGTCAATGCTATACGATCAGACGGTAAGGTGTAACTAATTTCCGGTACGGTTATCCATGTATCACCTTTTTCATATATTGCACTTATACGACCAAAATATAATTTATCATAAAAAAAATGATTGTCTGGAATTTTGTAAGTAACGGTCGCTTTTCCATCTACCAAATCTACTCTTCTTGTACCAGGGGCATTTAAATCTTCTATCTCGTCCCAAAGCGAGTCAGAAACTTCCAAATACCACCCATCAACATCTCCCGGGCCCATTTCTACAGTAAAGCTAACAGTGTCTCCTGCTTTTACAGGTTCTGTCGGAACCCCTTTTATCTTAAGGCTTGGTTTTTCATCTGGTTCTGGAAATAGCTCCTTGTCAAAATCATCGGATGGCTCCATCGGATCTGCCGGCTCTGCAGTTGTCGGCGGAAATTCCTCCGTACCAGCGTCTTTTACCTCCTGAGCAAAGACCGTAAGCCCTCCCATTGTCAGTGACATTACCAATACAAGCAGTAATGCCAACAGTTTACGTGTTCTCATCTTAGTTTTCCTCCTTCATTTTTGAATTTAATGTCTATTATGACATACTAAAATTTAACATTTTACAATACCCTTATCAACATTGTAAATTCTAACTTTTTTGAACTTTGCAGCCTCCTTTTAAACTTTAGAAAAAGCCGGCGTCTATATGTTCAACGCTTTAAAATGCATAAACCTAAGCCTTGGATACCCTTCCTCACAGAACACTCTGTCCATCCTGCGACAAGCCTCCTGAAACCATCTAAGACAGTCCTCCCTGTCTTTGCTGCAAAGCAGCTTCTCATACCTCTCAAAAATCCTGATTAACAGCCAATCTAATCTTTCTCCTCTGACCATCGTATGTTTTTCATCAAGTCCATAATATCCAAAAAAATCCAGCTGCTTGTTCAGCTTTTCTAGTGTAAGCTTTGGCAACCCTAGAATTAACAGATGCCTAATAAACACCTTACGAGGAATCTCACCGCGTAATTGCATCTGCCGGCCAAATTCTGACTGGTATCTGTAACTCGTAATATGTTTCGTCATAATGTCTGCTTCAATCTTATACAAAGGCTCAACATATTGAAACGCATCTGTAAAATATAGATGCCTGAAGTACATCTCCACTCTTTCTTTCGGGATGTGAAGTCTTTCCAGTCTTTCTCTGGAAACATTACTGACATATTCATCAATAATCTTTTTCAGATATGCCCTTCTTTCACCGTATTTTTTATTATGCTGGCTTTGTGTTGTAATATATACGTCTTCGCACCTGTCACAATACCCTTTCATCAGGAACCTCAGCTCCTCCTCAGAAAGCTCTAACGCTTTTCCAAATAGCAGACATTGTTTTCGGCTCCCTGGCACATACTTTCCAGTCCTCCAGTATCGAATCTTCAAAAATTCTGTAGCTTTTTCGGGAGCATGACCATGCATACTCTCATACAGGAACCTATCTGTTTCCGTCTTATTTTTCAGACTATATTTTTCTTGTATATGCTCATATTTCTTCTTCACCCACTCAAGTTCAGGCCGCTTCTCATTCCCAAGCAAAATACATCGTTTGGCGAGGTTCTCCACCTCATCCATACTATATCCGTCGTCCATCTCATATCCTCCCGCTCAAGCAAATATCCTCTTACTTTGTATATTCGCTTGTCGGAGACAAGATGGGACAAAATAGTCTATATTTTTTTAATTATTTTTCTCAACAGTAAATGGAATCTCAAAACTCTGGTTCCATCGGAAATTGATTGAACTTCCTTTATCAATATGTAAGCGCATGTTCTCTGGATTCGCCAGTTCTGTATTAATCATTAAAACATATTCAAGTATCCCCGTCTGTCCATCCGTTGGAATGATGGACAGACGGTGTGTTCTACTCATTCCCGGCTTATCATAAAGATCTGGATTATAGCACTCTATCATACATTGCAGAGAATAGATACATGTAACAGGGCAAGCTGCATAGACTGAAGAAGCTCCGAAACGAAGGCTCCAGTTTCTTATTGTCGGGGAAGAATCCGTCCAATAATAGTCAGGCAAATCCTCCGGTTTTTCATCTATCGGTACACATTCCTGAAGCCAGATACTTCCTTTTGCTAATTGATATTTCTTATCCTCCCATGAAGGTTTCACCGGGTTTAAAGCGATATCGATATCCTCATCTATCTCTGTTTTCAAATATACCCATGGAACATTCAATGTATAACTGCCCGGTTTTACTTTACCAAAATCCCACTCGAAATATGTTTCTTCGCCCCTTGGGTGATACCGGATACATTCTCCCGGATATACCGTTCCGTCTTCTCCCGTAACGGTTATGATATCTTTCGGACCGGAGCTCATCTCTTCCACAACAATTGCCGGAATAATACGTAATTCATCTCTATCATCTAATGGATGGATAGCAATGATCAATGACTCGTCTTCTAGCCGTGGGATTGCCAGTATACCGCCCAAATCTCCTATCTGATAAGGATACCCCGTCACCTTTTTCTGTTCCGCAGATACCATATTAAATAAGATGCTGTCACCATCTGTAAACTGGATACACATATTCTCAATTCCCTTCTCCATGTTAGGAAGCGATACATTTTCAAATCTATAAATCGCCGAGTATGTATGCGAATCTATAAGAGTGTCTGCTTGAAAAGATTTTTTAAATATATTTCCCTGAAATGTAAGAGAATCCACGTTCATTTTCTCTTCCATATAATCCATATTATCTTTCATATTCTTTTTCAATAAAATACTGGCTTTTACGATTATCTTATGGTTAGTATAAAGAACCTCTTCCAATGTCAAGCTATACTCTTCTTTCTCCAGCGATTCTTTTTTGGCCAATGTATACACAGCTTCTTTCGGATTCTCATTAACACCGTATCCGGGAACTACTGTGTAATCTTCCATGGCCCCAGGCGTTCTGTCTATAGTTTCTGCCTGTGCTTCCGGAGATAATCTTAACAGCGGTGTCTCAGCCGAAATTTCTCCAATTGGCCCTTCTTCCGGCAAATCAACCTCCGGCTTACCCTCCTCTCCGGTCATATCGTTTAGTGGATTCTTTTGAACCCTCCCCCCGCTCTCTCTGTCATCGTCCGGTTTTTTTTCAGGTTCCTCCATTTCTACTCCTTTCCATGGCAACGTCCATAAATTAATAGGAGGAATCACATCAAAATAGCGCAGAACTCCATATACACAAGCCGTAAGTATGAATATCAATACGAGAGTAATCATTAGACTCTTCCCCAGTTTCAATATGCTTCTCTGATGGCGTTTCTTCACAGTCTCATAAGGCAGGTTTAAAGACTCTGCTATCTCCCTCACTGACATCCCGTCGTAATACTTCATCCTGATAACCTGAAGTTCATTTGGCTTAAGGAATTTCATTGCCCGTTCTATATCTGTCCTCAATTCCGCCTTTGCAATCTGAGAATCATCTCCTTCCAATTCCTCCGCCAAAATATCAGCACGCCTGCTGTTCTCTCTTTGCTCCTTACGGTAGCAAGACACAGCCTTGTTTCGTGCAATCGCCGTCAGATATGCCGATAATGAAGATTTCTTCGGGTTAAATCTCTTCCTGTGAAAATAAAACTCCGAAAACGAATCGTTAACACATTCCTTGATATCCTCTGGATTCCGTACATAGAGTGAACTTACATGCCAGAGCAGCGCCGTATATTTCTCCATCAAAAGCACAATCCCCTTCTGTGAATCACTCTCTAATATATCCAGTATCCTCTCGTCTGTCAGCCTTCTTGCATCCATCTTTTGTTTCCCCACCTCAATTTTTATCTGCATACTTTTCGTACCATGCCTTCAATGGCTGCCCAAATATCAAATTGCAGATTTCTGTTAAAAATAACATAGTCATATTAACTTATCAATATTGTAAATTCTAACCAAATCATCATAGCCCTCTGTTTTTCAACTTTTTTTACCTTTATCGGTCGGCATATAATACAAAATACCTCCCGCAGCCTTGATTTTCTCTAATCGCAGCCCCAAGAGGTATCTTGTCTGTGTATACGTTAATAAACTTTTAATTCACATATTTTTGGATCAGATTCCAGATTTCCGGACTCTCCTGTCCCAATGCCCATGCAGAGGTTCCCGCCAGCTTATGATCTTTCATGAGTTTTAACTTCTCTTCAATAGACTTTTCGTCCTCCAGCCAGATCTCATAGGTCGTATTCTCGACCGTCCAAGTTGCATAATTCTGTTTCAGCTCATCATTCCAGGTTAATTCCGCGCCAGCTTCATCAACCTTCGCCCTGGCAGCCGCCATTCCAAACGCCTGGCTCTCTACTTTCATCTCATACTCTGCCGCTTCTGTCCCCTGCTGCTCAGATATTTCCTCCGCTGTCTTTGGAGTCTCCTCCCACAATCTGGAGAAAAATGGAATCCCATTAATCACCTTCTCGGCTGGAACTTCCTTCAATGTCTCTTCGATTCCTTCCTTCACAAAATTATAGGACGCCACAGGCCCCGCCACAGGCGAACCACCATAATGCTCGTCATATCCCATAATAATGACATAATCTGCAACGATTCCCTGTTCTTTGCGGTTATACTGCATATTATAGCCCTTCGGCACATAATTATCAATCGACAGCACAATACCGTTCTGCCTGCATCTTACAGACAATTCTCTGATAAACTGGATATAATGCTCCCCACATTCTTCAGAAATCTTCTCAAAGTCTACATTGATTCCGTCAATCCCAACTCTCAATGCCTCTGACATCAACTGATTAATCAGATTCTCCCTCTTAGAAGTATATTGGAGTAATTCATAAGATTCATCGTAGGAGCTAATTCCTCCATCAAAATCACGTATTGTCGCCCACACTTCTATGTTCGACTGATGTGCATAATTCACATAATCAGCCGACGCAATGGATTTCATATTTCCATCTGTATTCTCCACATGGAACCATGTGGGTGCAATGGTGGTCAGCCCTTTACTGTCTGCAATCCTCTGAAGTACTACGCTGTTCGCCTCGTCGTTAGTCACATTATGCCACGCCATATTTATGGTATAGTCTTTCTTGATACTCGTGAACTCCTGTTCCTCAAAAGCTCTGGAAACTGTCTTTTTTTCTTCCTTTTTGAGCGTGCTGCTCTTCATGTAGCCGATAAATCCATCCTTTGTACGAACCTTCTTCCAGTCATCCTCATTCTCAAGTATAGTAACTTCGTCTTTCTTCTTAATCTGTGTCAAAATCGGACTCTTCACTCCGCCCTGATAACGCACCTGGGTATTCTTCTTCACTGTTGCAACAGTCATCTCACCCCACTGGCTGACAATCATTAAGCGGTTCGGGTCATTATACAATTCATATTCGATATTCGTATACTGCTGGATGAAATCCAACGCAATATAAGCTGTGCTTCCCTCTGTTTTCAGAATGACATAATCTTCGCTCTTTTTTTCCTTAGATACATTATAGTCCTTGCTTCCTACCTCCACAGAGACCATATCCTTCGGAAGGGTATATAAAAGAACATTCTCGTTGGGATCCCAGTAAAATCGGCTGTTGATATAATCTCTTACAATCTCATACTGGACATAAGCCTTTCCTTCTGCAATCATGCCATGGGGTTCTACAACCTGATTATCTACTGTAATCGCTAACTGCCCTTCGTTTTCAATCCCATAATATTCGTTCAAATCATATTCTTTCTTTGAAGGACTATATTTTTTCCATAAAAATGCTGCTACAACGATTGCGACTACAAATATCACCAAAGCTGCTATCTTAAGTCCAAGATTACGCTTTCTTCTCCGCCTGGATTGCTGCTTTC
>BLMJ01000109.1 GCA_011960625.1 Lachnospiraceae bacterium
CAGATACACCGTTCTCCACCTGGTCTGCAACCTCCTGGTCAGCTGCCGCAAACCCACAAGAAAGTCTCTCTCGCATCCCTACTACAATCAGTGCTTCTGCCAGAGTGGTATCTGTCTCATTGCTGTCGGTCTTATCCGTCTTATCCTTGTCCTTAGATACGCTTTCCGGTTTTTTCTCGCCTGCTGCTTCGGTCTTATCTGTCGTCGTATCCTTATCTGCATCCTTGGATACTTCTTTGCTGTCTGACTTTCCTTGGGTATCTTCATTCTTACTTTGAAGCAGCTTCCTGAAGTCATTGTCCCCTGACACATCGGCTGTCTGATTAGGCGTCTTCGTCTTGCCTACTGTCTGAAATCCGATATCCATCATTTTCATACTCATCTTCTCCATGGGTTTCCTCCTCCTTTCCTATTATATAATCTTGCTGCGGCTCTTGACACAATATTTATTTCTTTGTGTCTCTGCTGCATCTATAGTAATCTGCCGGGAACGCTTTGCTCCCAAATGCAGGATTACCCCACAATTCTTGCCATCGCTCTCTTCGTAGTTACAAACTCTTCGATAAACTGTTCTTCTTCCTTTTGAACTTCCTTTTCGTATTCCTTAAACTTTTTCTCTTTTAATTTATCGATAGAAGAGGTTTCCTTCTTAGCTTCCACCACTTCGTTACGCTTGGCCTCCTCTTTCTCCTGAAGTTTTGCCAGCTCCTCATACTTTTTCTTAATCTTAATTCCCAGCGCCTCTAAGTAATTCTCATAGGTATGGATGTCGCAAATCTTCATTCCGCTCATCCGATTATCCCGAAATTCTATCGCACAACGACGGTGCTCCTCCTCCATCGTCTCGATGGTGCGTTCACATTCCCGAACCTTCATAAGAATCCTGGCATGCTCCGCTTTCAGACCGTCAAGCACCTGCTCCTTATAATTAAGTACCGTATCCAATGAAAAAAAGAACTTCTTCATCGCAATATCTCCTTCATCATCTCTAAGGACTTTTCTCCTGCAAAACTTTCGTCAATCTTCTGCATCAGAAATGCATTGACTCGGTCAATCTTAGAAATAGCGCCGTCAAGTCTGGGATTCGTTCCCGACTTATAAGCTCCGATTGAAATCAAGTCTTCATTCTTTGCATATACGCTTAAGATATCCCGCATCTTGGCCGCCGCCTCGCGATGCTCCTCTGGTACGATATTCGTCATTAGACGGGAAATGCTGGCATTCACGTCAATTGCAGGAAAGTGATTTTCATTCGCCAGCTTTCTGGTAAGTACGATATGACCGTCCAAAATACCTCGAACGGTGTCTGCAATCGGTTCATTGGTGTCGTCACCTTCTACCAGCACTGTGTAGATGCCGGTAATCGAACCCTTCTCGAACTTCCCGCTTCGTTCTAGAAGTTTCGGAAATTCCGCATATATAGAAGGGGTATAGCCTCTTGCAACCGGCGGCTCTCCGGTTGCAAGCCCAATCTCACGCTGAGCCATCGCAAAACGAGTCAGGGAATCCATCATCAGCAAGACGTCCTTCCCCTGATCTTTAAAATACTCAGCGATGGTTGTCGCAACAAGGGGACACTTCATACGCAGCATGGCGGGCTGGTCAGAGGTCGCAACTACAAGTACGCTTCGTTTCATGCCCTCCGGTCCCAGATCCTTCTCTATAAACTCCCGTACCTCACGGCCTCGCTCTCCTACAAGAGCGATCACATTGATGTCAGCCTTAACATTCCTTGCAATCATCCCAAGCAAGGTACTCTTGCCGACGCCGCTGCCGGCAAAAATGCCGATACGCTGCCCTTTGCCTACCGTGTTCAGACCGTCGATTGCCTTCACGCCAAATTCTAACGGATCTGTAATAGGAGGTCTTGTCAAAGGATTAATATACGTATTCTCTACATAATAATAACGAGAAGAAGGAAGCGGTCCTAAATCATCCATCGGATTTCCTGTGGCGTCTATGATTCTTCCTCTTAAAAATTCCCCCACCGGAATCTTCAAACGCTTCCTAGTATTCCTTACAAAACTGCCGGCAGCCACACCATTCAGATTCTCGTATGCCATAAGCTGCATTTTGTCTCCTCGAAAACCCACAACCTCTACGGGAATCTGCCGATGCTTCTCTTCATTGTAAATCATGGCAATATCTCCGATACTGGCTCGGTTGCCCGAAGATTCCATCGCCATTCCAATGACATTCTCTATCTTTCCTATGTAACTGATGGTCTCTGTTTTCTGTATCAGTTCCGGCAATTTTGAAAACATGCTCTCTCTCCTTGGTTACACTCTAACATTATTCAGAATGTCTTTGATATTCTCTAACTGCGTACCAACGCTGGCGTCAATAATCTCGTCTGGGAGCTCTATAATACAAGTTCCCTCTTCCCCATTATCCATAGTGACAATCTTAATATTCTCAGAAAGTTTGGATAATTTATCCAAAAATTCCGTATCTACATCCATAGAAACGGCCACGTCACATTTTGTAATGTAGATCTTGGCCCACTGCTTTTTTGTTATCTTGTCAGTCGCCGCCAGAATCATGCGCTTCACAACGTCGCCGCTAGACTGCAGGCTAGTCTGGATAACCTTCTCAGCCACGGTAAGAGAAATCCGTTTCAGATCATCCACATATTGCTCTAACAGTTTCTCCTTCTCCGCCGTGACACTTCGAAGCACCTCCGATATATTATTCTGAAGCTCCTGTATCTCAGCATCCAAAAGCCTTCGCTGCTCATCATATGCTTCCCGTGTCCCATCCTGGCGCCCCGTCTCCAAACCTTCCCGATAGCCCTGGTCCCGCAGATACTCCGCCTGGGACCGGGCGTCATTTATGATTTGCCGCGCCTGCGTCCTCGCTTCTTCCAGGATCTCTTCTACCGAAGCCGACTCTTCTTCCTCTTCTTCGGCATCGCCCTCTGAGTCTTCTTCATCCTCTTTCGGCTCTTCGATAATCTTGAACCCAGCAAAAAAGTCAAACGGCTTAACATCCTGCTTTTTCTCCGGTTCTTTTACAATCCTAGGCAATGATTTCATCCTTTCCGCTCTTAACAATAATCAACTCTCCGGCTTCCTCTAATCTTCTGATTACGCCGACGATTCTCTGCTGCGCCTCTTCTACATCCCTTAGACGTACATTAACTGTAATCTCAAGGTCAGACTGGATACTCTCAGCCATACGTGAAGATACATTGGAAAATACAAGTTCCTTGATTTTCTCGTCGGAACCCTTGAGCGCGTACACGATATCCTTGACATCGCACTCGCGAATAAATCTCTGAATCGATCTGTTGTCCATAGACACAATGTCCTCGAATACAAACATCTTCTTTCGGATGGTCTCCGCAAGTT
>BLMJ01000110.1 GCA_011960625.1 Lachnospiraceae bacterium
TCATGAATATCTCCTTTCACTGTTGCAAGGATGATCTTGTGCTTCTTTTGCACACCTCCGCCGTTTTTTGCCAGAGAATCCTTCAGCACAGCAAACGCAATCTTAGCGGCGTCAGCGCTCATAAGCAGTTGGGGCAGGAACACCGTTCCTTTCTCGAATCCCTTCCCCACCTCATCCAATGCGGGAATCAGATATTGATTGATAATCTCAAGGGGCTCTAAGGTCTTTAAAAGCTCTGCCGCCACATGGTGCGCCTCTTCTTTTAACCCTTTTTCGATGGCCTCCTTTAAGGTAAGATTTACGGTTCCAGAAGTCTTCTGTACATTTTCTGCTGCACACTCGCCATATTTTCGGATATAATTTTCGCAATTTTGGTCGTAATTCATCAAGGCACAGAAAGAATCATAGGAACGCATCATGTCCTCGGAGGAAGGGTTGACAATCCCAGCGCTCAATCCGTTATGTAATGCCATGGTATAGAAATTGGCGTTAATCACCGGCCGGCATGGGAGACCAAAGGAAATATTGGAAACCCCCAGCACAGTACACACATCATAAGCCTCTCGGACTTTTCGTAAAGCCTCCAGCGTAACCCTCGCCCCCTCGGGTTCTGAGCTAATGGTCATTGCAAGCACATCTACCACGATATCCTTCTTCTCAATGCCGTATTTCGCCGCCTCATTGATAATATTTCCTGCAATCTTGCACCGTCCCTGTGAGGTTTTGGGGATTCCGTCCTCGTCGATGGTAAGAGCTACAACCACACCGCCATATTTCTGTACCAGAGGAAAAACAGCATCCATAGATTCCTGCTTGCCGTTCACGGAATTGATCATGGGCTTGCCGTTATAGATTCGCATTGCACTTTCCATGGCGCGGATATTTACAGTGTCAATCTGCAGCGGAAGGCTTGTGACGCTCTGTAACTCTGTCACGGCTTCCCGCATCATGGCCACCTCGTCAATATCCGGAAGCCCCACATTGACATCCAGAATATGTGCGCCCTTGTCCTGCTGTGTGACCCCCTCCCTTAAAATATAGTCCATATCATGGTCTTTTAGCGCCTGTTTAAACTTCTTTTTTCCTGTGGGGTTGATCCGTTCAC
>BLMJ01000111.1 GCA_011960625.1 Lachnospiraceae bacterium
GGCAGGATAAAATCGTCTTTGCAACACAGGAGGACATACCTAAATGGATAGAACTGGTTCACCTTGTCATAGACGGGTTCCCGCATCTGGACGAGAATCAGTACCTTGAACAGTTGCAGGAGTGTATCAAAAATAAGCGTGCATTGATTTTGAAAGACACTGATACGGCAATCGGGATTATGGCATTTAATGAGGTGACAGGGAGCATTGATTTCTTTGGGGTACACCCACAGTATCGGAAAAGAGGGATAGCGAAAGCATTTTGTGAAAAAGCATTGTATGAACTTGCACGTTCCGCACAGATTAGTGTGACGACTTTTCGGGAGGGTGACAAGGCAGACACAGGCTATCGGGAGATATGGGGAAGCCTTGGCTTTGCCGAAGCGGAATTGTTAATTGAGTTTGGCTATCCGACACAGCGGTTTATACTTCACAGAGAAAAATCGGAGGGCGAGGACAATGAGTGACCTAAATCCATTATCAAAGAACTTTACAATAAAATCACTGCTCAAATTTGCATTTCCGACAATTTTGATGATGATATTTATGGGGCTGTATACAGTCGTTGACACAATTTTTTGTAGCACGATTTGTAGATATAAATGCACTTTCAGCATTAAATATCGTCTGCCCTGTTATCAATCTGATTGTCGGTCTTGGAACCATGATTGCAACCGGAGGAAGTGCGATTGTAGCGCGCAAAATGGGAGCAGGAGAACAAAAAAGAGCGGAACAGGATTTTACGCTGATTATCTCAGTGGGTATTTTGTTTGGTGTATTGATTGCAGTCTTTGGGACGGTTTTTATTGACAGAATTGTCTGGGGACTTGGAGCGAACAGTATTCTATTTCCATACTGTAAAGAATACCTTTTTATCCTGCTGTTATTCACGCCCGCAAGTATCCCGCAAGTGCTTTTTCAAAATCTGATTGTAACGGCGGGACGCCCCGGAATGGGTATGGTGCTTGGCGTGAGCGCAGGAATCGTAAATATTTTACTGGACTATATTTTTATGGTGCCGTTTCACATGGGCATTAAGGGGGCGGCATTTGGTACGGGCATTGGCTATATGATACCGGCGGTGATTGGAT
>BLMJ01000112.1 GCA_011960625.1 Lachnospiraceae bacterium
CTTTTGGGTGAAATCCCCACAGCCACATCCATACTTTCTCCCAGGTTTTCCTCTAAAATATCCACATTCTCAAGACCGCTGGCAATAGCAAATTCCATCATTACCCGGTCGTAAACAAACCAATTGCGAAACACACCGGCACCCCAATGACGAGCATAATAACAAGTGAAATAACCGCAATACCTACCATCTAAAGTTCCCCCTCCCTATACTTTTTCGACAATCTTGGAATAGCGCTGGCATATGAACACAGCATCATGATAATACCAAGGGGCGCCGCCAGATAAACATATGAATATGGAATCTGCATGGATGCGCTTAAAAAACTGGTACTTCTTCTAACCAAGTCCACCGATGCCGGCAAAAACAGAATTAAAAAGACCACACAAATCATTCTTGCAACAACAAAGAGCATTGCCCTTATTCTATTGTTCTTAATAAATCCAATCAGCAGGTCCACAGACACATGGGCATCCGCCCTGACGGTCAGCGAAGAACCGACGAAAGTGAGATAAATGCCGCAGAACCGCATAGCCTCTTCTGTCCAAGGAGGGGCGGACGCCAGTACATACCGCCCCACCACCTGAATACTGCCAAGAACCAGAATTGCCGTGAATAGCAAGATACTAAGCGCCGTCTGTACCCATTCTATCCCCTTATCTATTTTAAGTAATCTCTCAATAGTCATGAAAAACCTCCCAGCCTACTCTTCTATTGCAATGGCTTCCATCCGTTCAATTAATTCCTCCAAACCATAATCTTCGGCATACTTCTGGTAAATGCCTGCGCATGCTTCCTTCATTTTTTCCCGCTCCTCCTCGGTGACCTCATTAATCTGAACGCCTGCGTCAGCCATCGTCTTTTCTGCTTTTTCTCCTAACTGCGCGCGTGCCTTCCACTGATTCTCCTGATTCTCCTTCGCACATTCTGAGATAATCTTCTTCAGGTCGTCCGGTATGGTATTCCATTTGTCTTCGTTAATGAGTACAAGATAGGTCTGTCCCAGATGTCCGATTTTAGAATAGTATTTTCCCACCTCCTGAAGGTTTTGGCTGACCAGTCCCACATCATCCGCCTCTACTGCATCTGCAACCCCCTGCTGGAAAACGGTGTATGCCTCGCTCCATGCAGAGGTTACGGTACTTGCTCCCAGTGAATTCCAAATCTGAACGTAAAGCTCTGTCTCTGCAGTACGCATCTTGATTCCCTTGATATCTTCCAGCCCATTAATGGGCGCATTTTTTAAAAGCGGGTTGCGGATACCGTTGGAATAGGTCATAAGAAGATGAAGCCCCGAGCCTTCCAGCATATCCGGTACCTCTTCGGGAACAATCTCGCTCAATATCCCGGTCTGCTCCTCCAGATTCTTACATAAGAAGGGCAGGTTGAACACTCCTAGCTTTGGAATCTCAAATGTAGTCGCCCAGTCTGCCGCATCTGCAAACGTAATGTCCAGCGTCCCCATGGAAATCTGCTCCATCATCTCTCTAGCGGACCCTAACTGGCTTGCCGGATAAAGATTGACCGTAACTCTTCCGCCGCTTCTTTCCTCCACCATCTCTTTAAACTCTTCCGTTGCAATTGTCAGTGCGTG
>BLMJ01000113.1 GCA_011960625.1 Lachnospiraceae bacterium
GGCTTATGAATGATACAGACCATGCTGTGGAGTTTTTTATTGACAAGGATTTAAGCAGATGTAAGAGTCTTGGTATCCATCCGCTTGAGAATACAGCGACCGTTTTTCTTTCTTTTAAAGATCTGGATAAATTTCTGTGGGAGCTGGACGTAGATGTGGTGAAGGTTAAGTTATAAGATCAGTTTTGGAACAAGTATATGCCTGTGAAATATAAGCATAGTCGGTGTTTTTTTCGCAGGCATAGAGTCTGATACAAAAAAGCTTTTATCTCCATGTCTGTTACATATCTTTGGATTGTTTCGATTCGTATTATCACATTTTAATCAATATCATAACCTTTTCGTTGAAGTTGGAAGTATTATTATGCTGCCTTAATAAAGTATATCCATCTGACTGGTATCTTATGTATTGCTGGGGACACGGTTGGGGAGAGGAACATAGATTTTTGAAGAAAACATATAGGGAGGGGAAGATAAATACATGGAGTATCCGGTAATTGATATGGAAAAGACAGGAAAGAAAATTCGGGAAGTATGTGAAAAGCAGGGAATCCTTGCCAAAGAGATAAAAGAATATATGGGTTTTTCAGCCGTACAGTCGGTGTATGATTGGTTTCGAGGAAAGAATTTGCCTACAGTAGATAATCTGTATGCACTTTCGCGGCTTTTAAGGGTTTCTATGGAGACATTAGTGGTGGCTTCTGACCGAGTGGAAGCAGGCTTAAGGTGTGAGCTTTTGGTTTTGCCGCGCTGGTATAATCAAAAGCTTGTGCAGCAGTACTGGAAGCGAATGAAGCTGGCAGCATAATTAGGGGAATGTGTCAAGCAGTTTGTAACTGGATGCAAAAGACTTTGTTTTCTGATATTCTGTTTTTAGGAAATATAAGCGTATATTTCCTTGGTACACGAAGGAGGATGGAGAGCCGGAAGAAATTTTAGGCAGTGTTAGGTACATAGATAACAGTCGTCAATGCAGCGGCATCAGACCGCTTGGGCGGCGATTAGAAGTACGGCAGGATTGGTTTATATACAAGTTGTAATGAGAACAAGAGGCACAAAACAGAAAAAGTGTTAAGGAAAAGGACAAAAGCAAAATTTGGGGCACCCTATAGATAGAAGGGTGTCCCTTTTGGTAGAAAAGTGGATAAAATCTAATTAAATAGTCGAATAATATTGACAGATTATGATATTTGTATTATTATTTAATAAAGTTAATAAATGTTATTAAATAAGTAGAGAGGATGGTAAGAATGAAAAAAGCGGTTTCTATGTTATTGGTAATTTTAATGGTGTTATCCCTCGCAGGATGCGGAGGAGGCGGTGATTCGGGAGGCGCCGAGGATAAGGAGTATACGTTGACGGTATGGTATTGGGGTGAGCAGGAAGCGCCGGGGTATAAGGCATATATGGAAGAGATGGTGAAGCGGTATGAGAAGGAGAACCCGGGTATTACTGTGGAAGCGGTACTGCAAGAGAGTGATAACCTGTATTCCGCATTTCGGACTGCGGAAGCTGCGGAGGAAGGACCTGATATCCAGTATATGTGGGGCGGCACACAGGCCATGGAGGATGTTTGGAAGGGGAATGTCTCTCCTATCAGCGACTATCTCACAGATGAGGATTTGTCAGTCATAGAGAAGGCGTCTCTGATGGAGACGAACTGGGATGACAAGCAGTGGGGGATTCCAGCCTATGGGTTTACTTATGGGATTGCCTATGATAAAGAGGCGATGCGTACGGCGGGCGTGGACCCCGAACAGCCATTTGTAACATGGGAAGAATTTATGGATTGCTGCAGGAAACTAAAAGAAGCAGGGATTACTCCATTGGGGATGGGATTGAAGGATGGGTTTCTTCCCGCTTGGATCGGTATCTTTCTCGGACAGCAGAATTTGAACAACGTGAATGAGATGATCGATCTGATGAGTGGAAAAGAAAGTTTTACGGATGAAAAGTATTCAGAATGGTTATACAAAATAGAGGAGCTGATGGACGCAGGGTATATCAATGATGATATTTTGTCATTAGACCTGTATCAGGGGCAGCAGACGATTGAGAACGGAAAGGCTGCCATGACGCTGCATACACAGGCTTATGCCGTTTCATTAGAAAATTCTCTTGGAGCGGAC
>BLMJ01000114.1 GCA_011960625.1 Lachnospiraceae bacterium
CGCCAGCCTAGAGCCTTCCGCTTTTTTCTCAATCAACTTGTTCAGCACTTCCTCAAGCTGCTCTAATACCGCCTTCACACCCTTTTCCAGAATAAGAGGCTTATTCTCGCGCGTAACTATATTGCCATAGAGGTCCGCTATCCCGCCTCTAATCTCTTGGGGCATCATCTCAATACCGATTACATACATAATCGAGGCATTATATTTTAATTGGATTGGCTTGCGCCCCATACTCGTGGAATCAATCCCTGCTTCTCGGATAATCCCAGTCTCCAAAAGAGCCGCAATATTCTTACTGACTGCCGGTGCACTCAGCTTAAGCCGTTTCGAAATCTCCTGCCTGGAAATCCCGTCATTTTCCTTGATAATTTGTAATATAGAGAGCTTGTTCTGATCTCCTATATCCGTTGGATTCAATACTTTCAAAATGTACCTCCTGTCTGCTCATTCTCTTATTCCTTTACAGAACCAGCCAGCATCCCTTCCACCAGATGCTTCTGTGCAAATATATATACTAAAACAACCGGTATTGTCGCAATCACCAGCCCTGCCATAATGACAGGTATATTCAAAGTAAATCTCCCCTTAAAAAGTGTAATGCCAACCATCAGAGTACGCAGACTCTCCTTTTGGAGAAAAACCAGAGAAATCAACAGCTCATTCCACACCCAGACAATATTTACAAGGGACGAGGTAATCAGAGCAGGGATACACAGTGGAATCATAATCTTGTACAATGCCTTCAGGCTGCTGCAGCCGTCTATCCTAGCGGCGTCGATTAAGGAATCCGGCACCGTCTTCATGAAATTTCGCATAAGATATATGGTCATAGGCAGCATAATTCCCACATAGATAAGGATAACCGACGCTCGGGTATTCACAAGCCCCATCACCTTAATCATTCGAAACTGCGGAATAATCATAGCAACTGGCGGAACGGACATCAGCGGAATCACACACTGGAACAACAGCTTCTTTCCCTTAAACTCCATCTTGGCAAACGCATAGCCCGCAAGCAATGCTGCAGCAGCCGTCAGAAGCGTTGCAGCAACCGTCAAGAAAAGGCTGTTCCATATCCATTGACCAAAAGGCTTTCCCCTGAAAGCCTCCACATAATTCTGAAACGTAACCTGTACCGGAAAGCCCGTCATATTCGTCACATAATCCTCATGTGTCTTCAGTGAGTTCACCACCATAAAATAGAGTGGAAATATGATAATTAGCATTAACAGAATCATCAGTAGCTCTGCCGCAATATTCTTATTCTTCTTCCGTCTCATAAGCTAATCCTCCTTGTTAAGGACAATCTGATGAATGATCACCAGTATACCCGCAAGCCCAAGCAGCATAACGCTGATTGCCATGGCAATGTTAAAATCACCGCCTCCAAATGATTTCTTATAAATCAGATACTCAAGCACCGTCGTCTTATTCCCCGGTCCTCCTGAAGTCATTACATACACAAAATTAAATACCCAGCTCAGCATCTCTATCAGCGTAATGATCACATAAAATTCTATAATAGACTTGGTCTGGGGAATCGTAATACGAAAGAACTTCTGCATCCAGGTTGCTCCGTCCACATCCGCTGATTCATAGAGGGACTGATCAATGGACATCATACGCGCCAGGAACAGCACCACTCCAAATCCAAACTGTTTCCACACAATCACAGCCGCAACACTTGGGAATGCCAGATTGGGATCCCCCAGCCAGTCTGCAGTCAGACTGGCCAGTCCCATTTTATTCAATAACGTGTTAATCACTCCATTATACTGCAATAAATATGAAAATACGATACCTACAACCGGAATTGCCAGAATATATGGTACAAAGATAAAACTCCTATATATCCGCCATCCCCAAATTCTGTGATACAAGATTGCTGCGATAACCAATGAGAGCATGGTAAGTACCGGGACGCACAAGAATAACTTCAGATTATTCTTAAGGGCAATAAAGAACAAATCATCCCCTAATGCCAGTCTGTAATTCCTAAGTCCCACAAATTTGCTCTGGTCCGCAATTGATGTATAAAAACTCTGATAGATCATATTAATAATCGGATAAATAATAACCGCTATTAAGATAAAAAACGCTGGTGCAATAAAAAGGTAGGGACCTATCTTTCTTTTCTTCATAGACATCTTCCTATTCTGCAATACTCCAGCCGACAAACGCTTCATGAACCTCCGGATTCTGTTCCCTGCATTTTTCCAATGCTTCCTCTAACTCTGCCGCCGCATCCTTCGGTGACAAATCCTCTGAAAACATCTTCTGAACCGTAGGAATCAGTCCGTCTGACTCAAACATAGGTGCAAAATATAGCTGATAACAGAAATTCCCGCTCTCTTCCTTCCACTCCATCACCTGTTTGTCGATCTCGCTGGTAAGCCATTCATCTTTAAAATTCACATTGGGCATCATAACATTCGCCGTCTCATACAGACACTTGACATTCTCTTCCTCCTGCAAAAACATCAAAAACTTTGCCGCGCCTTCTTTGTGTTTCGCACTCTTTGGAATCACGTATACCTGGCTTGGAGAAGCAATGGAATCCGCAAACTCTCCCTTGCCGTAAACCGGCGCCTTAGCAAATCCAATCTTGTCCGCTCCAAGAGAATTTTAAAG
>BLMJ01000115.1 GCA_011960625.1 Lachnospiraceae bacterium
TTTACATTGTTTTCTTTCAGATAGCAGCCCATCATTTTCCGGAGGGCCGCCTTTTGTGGAGAATCTTTTTCCTTACCATAAAATAAACCTCCAAACTGACTAATTTTATTTTACATTAGTTTGAAGGTTTACACAATCTAACAGATAGGATTCTCTTATATTTTGAAAAATCCTATCTGTCTTTTATTTTCTACAATCCCTTAATAAACGCCACCTCCTTCTTCTTAAGCGCTTTCTTCAACTTTTCATTTTCTGCCTTCAAATCCTTGTTCTCCTTTTGTGATTTTTCATACTCTATTTTTATCAGTTCATTCTGCCGTTCCAGTGCATAATCCAAAATTACTTTCTTCTTCTGGTGCAACACCTTGCCTTCCTGCTGCTGCCTCGCCTCATTCAAGAACTTACTTACCGTCGGATTCTTATAAAAGAATGCCCTCGACAGTCCCGTTTTCCGAACCAGATCACAAACCAAGAGCTGTTCTTCTTTCTCCAACATTTCTTTGATCGTCCGGATCGCACAATCAATTTTTTCCTTACTTGCTTTCTGGTTCGATTCAACCATTTTGGAATACTTGCTCATATCCATTCCACTCCTTGATAATTTCACTCAATATCTCATCCATTGTTTTCCTTAGTTCTTCGGTCTCCTTAACCATCATCTTTCCGCTTGCCCGCCGATACCGATAAACGGTATACACTCCCCTGTGCCCCTATAAGTGGGCAATGGCCGCATCGTCCAAATGCAGTTCTACAAGCTTCATACCATAGCAGTGCCGGAATAAATGTGTGGCAAAGCCCATCCGTTCTCCGTTATCCTTGCAGATGTCACTTTCATAAATCAACGCATACACGCGGCTTTTCAGCATGGAATATTGAAACGGCAGGGAAGGATTTGATTCATTTACAAAAATATATTCGGTTTCCCCATACCTTTCATAGGTATATTCCATTGATTTCTGGATTAACTTAGCCACATCATCTGGAACAGGTTTTTCATAATAAGAGGTCTTTACCTGATACATCCTGACGATATAGTGGTCGTTTTCCTCATATAAGCAGTCTGTGCGCAAGGTAAGGGTATCGGAAATCCTTCCGCCAAGCATCTGATGCAGGATCAATGCACGCGCCACCTGTTCTTCCATATTGATGATGTAATAATTTAACCGCTTTATTTCTTCATCGGAATAGGTTTTGAATACGACTTCAGGCGCTTTCGGCATATCCTGCTTGATAAACAATTTCCCTAACTTGGGCTTGTCAATCACTTTCCCAACCTGCTGCAGCATATCCTTTAAATTTGCCATCTCGGTTTTTAAATTTCTTTCCTGCCCCCTTTCCAGATTGATGTAGGTCAAATATTCCTCGATATTTAACCGCCCCACCTCTCCCAAGCTTGTGATTTCCGGATTTCTCTCTGCAAGGAATTCTGAAAACCGTATTACCGCACGTATCTCCCCCCTGGAGCGAACCTACGGATAAATATTTAATCCTGATATAAGACGCCCGTTTTACCTCATCCCTGATTGTCTCCTGCCGGATTCCTGTAAATTTTATCGTCCTTATCATCTGTACCGGAGCCTGCCTAACCTCAAATCCCAGATTTTCCAGATTCCACACGTCTTTTTCCCACTCCGGCCGTTTATCTTCCAGC
>BLMJ01000116.1 GCA_011960625.1 Lachnospiraceae bacterium
GATAAGATGGAGGATGAGAGTTATCTTAGAAAGAGTTTCTTGTATGCAGTTTTGAGGGTATATTATATAAATGTACATAAAAAGTGATTGACGAAAGTCAATCACTTTTTATGTACATTTTACGATTCATTTTTCTTTACGATAGATAGAATTTTATCCAAAATATGGAAAGAAACATCTTCTTTATTCATAATAGGGATATCCACAACTTCTTTTGGCGTAATCATGGTAACGATATTTGTATCTGTTTCAAAACCAGCTCCCTTAACCTTCAAGTTGTTTGCAACAATCATATCCAGGTTTTTATTCTCCAATTTCTTTCTTGAATTTTCAAGCATATTTTCTGTTTCCATAGAGAACCCACATAGGAACTGCCCAGGTTTTTTGTGTTCTCCTAAGTATTTCAGAATATCGCGGGTTCGTTCCAGAGAAATACAAAGCTCAGCATCTTTCTTCTTTACTTTTTCATTAGCTACCTGGCTTGGACGATAATCGGCCACAGCTGCAGCTTTAATAATCAGATCCATAGAGTTGCTTCGCGAGATAACTGCTTCGTACATATCTGCGGCTGAAATAACGGGAACAACATCTACGAATAACGGAGGGGTTAGGGCTGTCTTGCCAGTTACCAGCGTGACATCTGCTCCGCGTAACATACATGCTTTGGCGATGCTGTAACCCATTTTTCCGGAGGAATGATTGGTAATGTATCGCACAGGATCTAGGGCTTCCTGTGTTGGACCTGCAGTTACAAGAACCTTCATACCGGACATGTCTTTTTGACAGGAGCATGCGTGAAGAATGTGTTCAAATAAGATCTCCGGTTCCGCCATCTTTCCGGATCCTACATCGCCGCAGGCAAGACGCCCGCTTTCCGGAGAAATTATTTTCATACCATATTGTTTAAGAAGGGTAAGGTTATCCTGAGTGACTGGGTTCTCATACATTCCAGTGTTCATAGCGGGTGCAATCAGCTTAGGAGCTGCGCTTGCCAGTATGGTGGTGGTAAGCATATCGTCGGCAAGTCCATGTGCCAATTTCGCAATTACATTGGCAGTTGCCGGTGCGACAATAATTAGGTCAGCTTTCTTAGCAAGAGCAACATGCTCTACCTTAAATTCGAAATTGCGGTCAAAGGTATCTGTGATGCATTTGTGTCCTGTCAGGGCTTCAAAGGTGATGGGATTGATAAAATTAGCTGCGTGCTCCGTCATGACTACACGGACTTCTGCACCAGATTTTACCAGAAGACTTGCTAGAGAAGCGCTTTTATATGCGGCAATTCCTCCGGTAACTCCAAGAAGTATAGTTTTATTATTCAGATTCATAAAAGTTCCTTTCTCATTAATTTAGTAATATGATAATACTACTATATCCTGTTTAGTAAAATGTTGCAAGAAGCACTCACATTTTTAAAGAATAAAATAGACTTTAGGGAAGATACGTGATAAAATATAAAATGCTTTGACGAATTTCATTTTACAGTAGAATGAAGTTATCTAGAAAAACATAGGATGAGGTTATGTGTATGAAAAGAGTGATTATTGCATTACTTGTTACATCAAGTATATTATTTACTGGGTGTGGAGACAAGGAAGAGAAAAAAGAGCCGGCGGATACAGCAAAACAGGAAACTACAACTGAGGTAAAAGGGGCGGATGTGACAGCAGGAGTGGATCAGCCCAAAGAGGCAGACGAGAATGCAGTCGATGGGGTTTCAACTCTTTGTACGGAGGATGGAAGCGTCAAAATTTCCATTTCCAGACCGGAAGGGTTTGAGGATGTGGAATTTAGCTCAGAACAACAGGTGGCCTTTCAGCGTATGGGGGCGGATGGTATAAGCAGTACCCAGATTAATCTTCGCTTGATGGCAGAGGACGAGAATGCTGTAATTACAACGGCAAAACAGGAAGTAGAATATCTTATGAGTGCGAATACGGATGATCAGGGAGCTATGATAGGGGAGATTCAGACCTTAGCAGCAGGGGAACGACAGTGGTCATTCTTTTCCTATAATTTGGCAGGTGAAGAAGGGTACAGGCTGTGGACAGCTCTTTCCAATGGGTGCATTCTTTCCTGTGCAGTGGAGAATATAGGCAGTGGTCTGGAACCGCTTGCAGCGGAAAGTCTGACACAGATGTTGTCGGCTGTAATTCAGGAGTAAAGAATAATAGTCTATAAGCTTACACAAGCTATCCTCTATTTGTGGTAGAGGATAGCTATTTTGTCTATTTACGGTTGTTATAATTATCTAAGTATGTCAATGCTGCAAATACTTCTAAGAGCAAAGCTAAATTAAGTGTTTCCAGCCACCGAAATCTGAAAAAATAAAAATACCCGAAAACTTCTTAAAATCGAGGGCACTGAAAAACTCCCACTTTTTTGTTGGGAGTTTTCTTATCTCTATATA
>BLMJ01000117.1 GCA_011960625.1 Lachnospiraceae bacterium
GATAAGATGGAGGATGAGAGTTATCTTAGAAAGAGTTTCTTGTATGCAGTTTTGAAGGTATATATAGGGAATGAAGAAAGGCAACACTATTGGGTGTTGTCTTTCTTTGAATTTATAGATTGTTATTTGATGGCTGATTGGAGGGAGGTGGAACGAGAGATGGATGTTGAGAGTTATTTTGCAGATGCATTAGAGTTGGGAGATGCTTACTGGGAGCTGTCTCTGGTAGAGGACGAAGAAAAGAAAGAAAGTATAAGAGAATATATCAAACACTTGCCCTATATCAAAAATATCCGCCGACAAAGAAGATTCCGCTGACAATCAAGTTCACAACCATCAATACTAGAACGGTTCTCTTCTTTCCTAACTTTTTTGCTAATAAAGGCGCTATACAAGTACCAATTATAATACTTGGCAATGTGACCAGACTCATAACTGACATCAACTTTACATTTCCCAATGTATAAGTCGTATAATAATAGTTTAAAGTCATTTTCATAATAAATGCTAGATTGATTACCAGGTTTGTAATCATAATGCAGAACAAGGGTTTATTTACTGCCAATGACTTCATTGCCAGACGGAAGCTGAATTTTTGAGTGGATGGCTGTACATGCTCCCTTGTCAATGCAAAACAGGTGAGATATAAGGCTGCACCGATGACTGCAAATATGACTGCTGTCATAAAATATGCATGTGCACTGTTTGTTCCTCCAAAGCTTACAAGTAAAATAGGAATCAGCATATTTCCAACTGTACTTGCAATATTCGTACCAAGATTAGCTGTCGTAAATATTTTTGTACGCTCGTTTGGGTCGCTTGTCATTGCAGCCGGCATACTCCAATATGGGATATCGACACTCGTAAACGCCATTCCCATTAATATGTAAGTCACTACTGCATAAACGATATTACCTACATTTCCGAAATTCGGAACTGTAAAATTTAATACAAGACATGTTGCTACAACTATGGGCATTCTCAATAACCAGCAACGGTATCTTCCGTATTTACTTCTGGTCCTGTCTGCCAAAATTCCCATCATCGGATCATTAAATGCATCCCACACACGTGCAACTACAAAAATAGTTGCCATAACAGCTGGGTTCATTCCAAAAATATCTGTATAGAACGCGGTAATAAATCCGCTCCAAAGGGCATATACCATATTTTGGCCCACACCGCCGATTGCGTGTCCAAAAATTTCGATCCCACGCACTGAGTGAGACTGTGTATTACTTTTTTCTTCCATTTGTCCATTCCTCCTGAATCACAAATAAACCTTCTGCCACAAATTTATATCTGAGTCTTAACAATATTTGGGCAGCCATGTGCCATGTGCTTCTATTAAATCATCTACCATACTGCGGATTTCATCAATAGTTAATTCCGAAGCTGTATGAGGGTCCAGCATTGCAGCCTGATAGATGCACTCCTTCTTTCCTGTCAACGCCGCATCTACCGTCAATTGCTGCATTCCGATATTTCCCATATTCAGCGCCGCCAACTGATGTGGAAGACTTCCTACCACACAAGGCTGGATTTTACCTTGGTCTACGACACAGGTAACTTCAACGCAGCAGTCTTTTGGAAGATTTTCTATTAAGCCCTGGTTCATCACATTTCCTGCAAAGGTAAAGGTTTTGCCGGTTTCTAAAGCTTCCAGGATATAGGAGGGATACTCATGTGTACGATTATGTGTCAGATTCTCATCACACACCAGCTCGTCTCTTAATGACTTCCAGTGATCAATCTGTACTTTACACCGACGGATATACTCATTTAATGGAATCTGATATTTTTCCAGCAATTCAGGATGATTTTTCTTAATAAAATATGGCATAAATTCAGCATTATGCTCACTGGACTCGGTCACATAGTAGCCAAACTGCTTCATGATTTCAAAACGAACCAAATCGTCATGCTTTTCTGGCGTAAAATCATATTCAGGGTAGAGTAACTGCGGATAATCTTTTAACATTTCTCTTGTGTAAGGTTTAATAATAGGTCCTGTTACCGCACGCTCCTTAATTTCCGGATAGTAATCTTTTCCGTGTCTCGTAATCTCAAGGAGCCATGCCATATGATTGATTCCGGCAATCTTATAACGTACACCGTCCTGTGGAAGTCCTAAACGATAAAGTAACTGGGGAACACACACCTGCACAGAATGACAAATTCCGATCGTCTGAATAGGTGATGATTTCAGCATTGCCATTGTCAGCATTGCCATAGGATTGGTGTAATTCAGGAAAATTGCATCCGGACAAACTTTTTCCATATCCCGTACAAACTCTTGCATAACAGGAATTGTCCTTAATGCCCGGAAAATTCCGCCGATTCCTACGGTATCTCCAATTGTCTGACGCAGCCCATACTTCTCAGGTATTTCAAAATCTGTAATTGTACATGGGTCATAACCCCCTACCTGAATTGCATTAATGACATACTTCGCATCACGCAATGCCTCTACCCGATCTGTATATTTTTTAATCTTTGCTTTTCCGGAATTTGTGTTCTTATTCAGAATCGACAGCATACTGTATGATTCTTCCAAACGTACTTCATCAATATCATACAGTGCATATTCAAATTCTCTTAAAGCATCTGTCTGCATACAGTCTCCCAAAACATTTTTTGCAAAAACTGTACTTCCTGCGCCCAAAAACGTTATTTTATCCATTTTTTAGCGATTCTCCTTTCATTTTTTATTTGTTTTGCATAACTTCTTTGGTTAGTATAGCAAATTTATTCTCTCCTATCAGTTACGAATTTTGATAAAAAAACAACAATTGATTACCATTTCCGACTTTTGGCACCAATTGTTGCTTTTTCACTATATCAATTTTTGATTTTTATATTCTCCAGGCAACATTCCATAAAATTTTTTAAACATTTTATTAAAATGCCCCTTGTTGGAAAATCCAAGCTTCTGTATCACTGAATTAACGCTTTCGCCTGCATATAACAATCGAACTGCACGCTCCATTCTCATATTATTCAAATTTTCACTGTATGTATTACCCGTTTTTCTAAGAAGAAAACGCCCTAAATAGTCGGGATGAAAATGAAAATATTCTCCTAATTCATTTTTCGTGACTGTAGCTAAATGTTCTTCCATATATAACAAAATTTCTTTTATTAACCGGTCTTCCGTTTCCTTTCTGGATTGGTCAAAGCAGTTCCATTCTGTACTGCACAATTCCTTCATCAGACGAATGAGATACCCACTTATTACCATATGATGTCCGGCCTCTTTGGACTTATCCTCTTCCATAATATGAAACAAAAGCGACTGTATCTTTTTATTCTCTTCTATAGAAAAAGTAAAAAACTGATGGGAAAACTGATTGTTCTTTTTGGGGTGTAGAACCTCTAAAAATTGTTTGTTTATTCGTGAACATAGCTCATTCTTAAAAAAAGCTTTACTGATTCCGGTAAACAAGATCCTATCTTCCCTTTTCTGTAATTCCTCCCTATGTAAGGTTTCCGGCATCAGCAAACAGACTTGTCCTTGTTCATGTTCATAACAAGTTCCATTCACAAACTGTCTATAGCTTCCTTTAAATACAAATATCAGCTCATAATAATCATGGGTGTGATAACCAGATGAAAAGGTTGTGCCCGGCTCATTATCTTTTCTTATATACGGAACAGCCGGATTAAAAAAATAATCTCCTCGCATAACGCTTACCCATTTATTTCCTCGTTCTACACTGGGCAATTTCTGAAATGAACGGATATTTTTGATATAGGGCAAGTGTTTGATATATTCTCATCCTTTCTTTCTTT
>BLMJ01000118.1 GCA_011960625.1 Lachnospiraceae bacterium
TCAAAACTGCATACAAGAAACTCTTTCTAAGATAACTCTCATCCTCCATCTTATCTTTACCTATCCACCTTTGGTCATGCCCTCGACCGATTAGTTGCGGTCAGCTCCATACATTACTGCACTTCCACCTCCGCCCTATCTACCTCGTCGTCTTCAAGGGGTCTTACTACCTTGTCAGTAGGGATATCTCATCTTGAGGGGGGCTTCACGCTTAGATGCCTTCAGCGTTTATCCCCTCCCGGCTTGGCTACTCTGCCATGGCTTTGATTAACCAACAGATTCACCAGCGGCCAGTCCATCCCGGTCCTCTCGTACTAAGGACAGCTCCTCTCAAATATCCTACGCCCGCGCCGGATAGGGACCGAACTGTCTCACGACGTTCTGAACCCAGCTCGCGTACCGCTTTAATGGGCGAACAGCCCAACCCTTGGGACCTACTTCAGCCCCAGGATGCGATGAGCCGACATCGAGGTGCCAAACCACTCCGTCGATGTGAACTCTTGGGAGTGATAAGCCTGTTATCCCCAGGGTAGCTTTTATCCGTTGAGCGATGGCAATCCCACTTTATACCACCGGATCACTAAGTCCTACTTTCGTACCTGCTCCACCCGTCGGTGTCGCAGTCAAGCTCCCTTCTGCCTTTGCGCTCTTCGAATGGTTTCCAACCATTCTGAGGGAACCTTTGAGCGCCTCCGATACCCTTTCGGAGGCGACCGCCCCAGTCAAACTCCCCACCTGACATTGTCCCCCAGCCGGGTCACGGCTGTTGGTTAGAAATCCAATACTGCAAGGGTGGTATCCCAACAGCGGCTCCATGGCAACTGGCGTCACCACTTCCTAGCCTCCCGCCTATCCTGTACATGCAATACCGAATCCCAGTATCAAGCTGGAGTAAAGCTCCATGGGGTCTTTCCGTCCTGGCGCGGGTAACCAGCATCTTCACTGGTACTTCAATTTCACCGGGTGCATTGTCGAGACAGTGCCCAAATCATTACGCCTTTCGTGCGGGTCGGAACTTACCCGACAAGGAATTTCGCTACCTTAGGACCGTTATAGTTACGGCCGCCGTTTACTGGGGCTTCAATTCAAGGCTTCGCTTTCGCTAACCTCTCCTCTTAACCTTCCAGCACCGGGCAGGCGTCAGCCCGTATACTTCACCTTTCGGTTTCGCACAGACCTGTGTTTTTGCTAAACAGTTGCTTGGGCCAATTCTCTGCGGCCAGTCTTACCTGGCACTCCTTCTCCCGAAGTTACGGAGTCATTTTGCCGAGTTCCTTGACAATGCTTCTCCCGTCGGCCTTAGGATTCTCTCCTCATCCACCTGTGTCGGTTTACGGTACGGGCGCAATATAAACAATAGCGGCTTTTCTCGACACATGGCTCACCTGCTTCCCTACTCTTAGTTCGGTCCGCATCACGTCTTCAGATTGGTATACGGTTTTGCCAGTATACCTCCTACCCCGCTTGCACCGGTCTCTTCATTCCCGGCTCATGCTTTCCACGTGTGTCCCCACATTTCTGTTATACTGCGGTACAGGAATCTCAACCTGTTGTCCATCGACTACGCCTCTCGGCCTCGCCTTAGGTCCCGACTTCCCCAGGGCAGATCAGCTTTACCCTGGAAACCTTGGATATTCGGCCGGAAGGATTCTCACCTTCCTCTCGCTACTCATTCCGGCATTCTCTCTTCGATACTGTCCACAGCTCCTTTCGGTACTGCTTCCTCCTGTATCCAATGCTCCTCTACCAATCATTTCTGATTCCTAAGCTTCGGCAGTGTGTTTCAGCCCCGGACATTTTCGGCGCAGGACCTCTCGACTAGTGAGCTATTACGCACTCTTTGAATGTATGGCTGCTTCTAAGCCAACATCCTAGTTGTCTTTGAAATCCCACATCCTTTTCCACTTAACACACATTTTGGGGCCTTAGCTGTAGGTCTGGGCTCTTTCCCTTTCGACTACCCAACTTATCTCGTGCAGTCTGACTCCCATACATCATCTACGCGGCATTCGGAGTTTGATATTCTTCGGTAAGCTTTGACGCCCCCTAGGAAATTCAGTGCTCTACCTCCGCAAGACTTGTATGAGGCTAGCCCTAAAGCTATTTCGAGGAGAACCAGCTATCTCCGGGTTCGATTGGAATTTCTCCCCTATCCACACCTCATCCCCACCCTTTTCAACGGATGTGGGTTCGGACCTCCATTGCCTTTTACGGCAGCTTCATCCTGGACATGGATAGATCACCCGGTTTCGGGTCTGCTCCGACTGACTTTGGCCCTATTAAGACTTGGTTTCCCTTCGGCTCCATCCCTTAAGGACTTAACCTTGCCAGCCGGCGCAACTCGCCGGACCGTTCTACAAAAAGTACGCGGTTCATCTCATATGGATGTTCCACAGCTTGTAAACATATGGTTTCAGGTTCTGTTTCACTCCCCTCCCGGGGTTCTTTTCACCGTTCCTTCACAGTACTATGCGCTATCGGTCACTAAGGAGTATTTAGCCTTACGGGGTGGTCCCCGCTTATTCCCACAAGGTTCCACGTGTCTCGTGGTACTCTGGATTCCGCCATGTCATTTGTCTTTTCGCTTACGGGGCTTTCACCCTCTTTGGCCGGCTTTCCCAAAACCGTTCTGCTAAGACTCATGAATCAATTATGCGGTCCGAACCCCAGCGTGCACGCACACTGGTTTGGGCTCTTTCCATTTCGCTCGCCGCTACTTTGGAAATCGATGTTTCTTTCTCTTCCTCCGGCTACTTAGATGTTTCAGTTCACCGGGTTCCCTTCCTTAACTTATGGATTGGGTTAAGGATACTTGAGGTTTGCTCAAGTGGGTTTCCCCATTCAGACATCTCCGGATCGTAGGATATTTGCTCCTCCCCGAAGCTTTTCGCAGCTTATCACGTCTTTCATCGGCTCTTAGTGCCAAGGCATCCACCATACGCTCTTTACAGCATGACCAACTGACTTGCGGAAACGGGTTGTCCCGCTCGTCCTCACCGGTATAGCGTTACCGGCGTTGGTTTCTAGGTTGTTTTTTTGATTCGTTTTCTCGAATTTGATGTAACCTAAATGCAGTTCAGCATGACTGCTGAACTAAGCTCACACTAACACTTTTGCATTGCATTCGTGAAGTGTTCACTTAAATTACCTCGGATGTCTTGATTAAGATATTTATCTTATCATATTTCTTGTATGCGGTTTTCAAGGTACATGTCGACTGACTATTTTATCAGTCATTAGAAACCTGAACACTTAGCGAGGTCTTTCACGAGCTTACTGTGAAGATTGTTCGAAAGCTATACTTTAGAACTTCCTCTTTCAATTTCAAATCTCTAATCACTGGTAAAACCAGCTATCAGAACAGCACTGCCCTGCTGATTGGGTTGGCGTTGATAAGTTGTTGCTCATCCTTGCCTGTATCTATGCTAAATTTTGTTTTTTTAAGTCTGGCGGCCACCTGCTCTCCCACATCGTCTCCAATGCAGTACCATC
>BLMJ01000119.1 GCA_011960625.1 Lachnospiraceae bacterium
TATTGTAATAGTTTTTCAGAATTTAGCGCTTACAAAAATAGGTCTGACGGATTTTCCACAGAACGCGTTTGAGTTTGAAACGCTGCTATCTTTTGCTGGATATTCATTTATAACGTCAGTTCCCGTATTATCTTTTATGGTTTTCGTATCTTCCCGCTTTGAAAATATGTGGATACCTCTCGGTATCGGTGTCGCAGGATTTTTAAGTGGTATGGCATTGGCTGCGTCGAATAATATTTTGCTTTGCGTACATCCTTTTGTGATTATGCTAAAACCCGCTGTTGCAATGAGCGCGCAGCCGGATATTATAGTTGTGATTTTTTCGCTGGTTGAAACAGCTATTTTCCTTTTTTCCGGATTATGGGCTGCTAAATACCTGCGCTACGAATAGGGAGGTCTAGGATATGAGCTTTTTAGAACTGCTTAAAATCGAATTTATAAAAGTAAAACGAGGGAAAATGATACCTCTCATTTTTATAGCTCCTCTGTTGGTCGTAGCTTCCGGCGTGTCAAACCTGCAAAATTATTTCTCGCCGGAATATACAAACGCATGGGCAGCTATGTTCATTCAGAGTGCATTAGTCTATGCCTATTATCTGCTTCCGCTCAGCATGATAGTTGTATGCGTGATGATTGCGGGACGCGAAACGGGGAACAACGGAATTTTGAAAATGTTAGCCTTACCTATTAGCCGTTATTCCCTTTCAGCAGCAAAATTTTGCTTGCTTCTCTTCTATTTGTTTATGGAAATGGTTGTTTTTCTTGTTGTCTTTGTAATAACAGGATTGATTGCAACGAATAGTACAGGAATTACAGAAGCACTACCGATCATGTATTTGTTGAAATGGTGTGCAGGATTATTTTTTACTATGCTCCCCAGTGTGGCGACAATGTGGGCGATTACGGTACTATTTGAAAAACCATTACTGTCCGTCGGCTTAAATCTGCTTCTTGTTATCCCTGGCGTGTTAGCAGCAAATACGCCGCTTTGGGTTCTTTACCCTTATTGCTATAGTGGTTATTTGGTTTCCTGCTCCCTCCATGATTTTACAACAAAGGGCGTTAGTGCTGGTTTTAACCTGTTCCCGTTTTTACCATGTGCAATTTTAGTTTTTGTATTGGTCCTTACAGTGGCGGTGAAACAGTTTGGAAAAAAAGAAATGAGGTAAGTTATGCTATGTCTGTTCATTTCTCACACATTGAAGGAGTGTGTTCTATAAAACCCAAAATCTACGGACATGAAAATACGGCCCGCCAAACACCTTTTCTATTTGGCGGGCTATAAATTTAATTGCAAGCCTTATCCCAATGACTTCAGATTTTTTCTATATTCCTGCATTTCTATTTCATCAACATTATCCAGAACATATTTCAATTCTTTTGTGACCTTTTCACGATCATATGGCAAATATGCCGTTACGGGAGTAAAATTTGAAACCGTGTTTGCAAATAAATGTGTCCTTATATTTAAGTTATTGATTAGCAGTTGCAATTCACGAATACGCTCCTTTTCCTTGGCAGGTACAAATAAGCCTTGCTGTGCCATTTTGTATAATTCCGTATCCGGAAAAAGTGTGAGAGAATCTACGGAAATAAAATAGGGGTTGAGCTGACTGAAAAGCTCTGCACTATTCCTCGCATTTCGGTATCCGCCGCCTTTTCCCGCAAGTCCTGTCATATAAACAAAATAGTATTCAATACCTGCTTCATCAAGCTTCCTGCATTGCTCCAGAATATCAGCAGTCGTATATCCCTTATTTGCAAGGGCAAGCGTTTCATCATCACCACTTTCCACACCAATGCTTAGACCGTTAATGCCCATTGCTTTTAGTTTTCTAAGCTGCCATACCTCTTTGTTTTTTATGTCGCGGATGTTCGCAAACATAGCCATTGTCTGGCATTTAATAAGGTAATCCCTTACAGTTAAAGCCCTAAGTTTAAGATTGTCATAGCTCATCGCAAAAGGATTTGCCCCTGTCCAGAATATTCTTCTTGCATGTGGTTGGCAGCCTTTTATCTCAGCTAAATCTTCCTCAAATTCTTCCATAGGCGACATTCTAAAGCGCTCGCTTTTATACAGGTTACAAAATTTGCATTTATTATATGTGCAGCCAGAAGTAGCCTGTATGATGACTGAATGTGCTTCATATGGTGGTCGCCAAGTTCTGCCTGTAAAATGCATGATTGCTCTTCCTTTCATTTACAGATGATGAACACTCTTTCTATACTGTTGTAATTCTTCTTCACTGACATTACCTATGATTTCATCGAGAAACGACAACAATTTCCTCTTGTCTTTTGGCAGTTGCCCGTGAAACTGATACGCATTGGAAGCTCCCATTGCTGCAAAGATAGTCGGTATCCGCAAATTTTCAATAAGTGTCCGTACCTCTTTGTATTTTTCCAGTTCACTTTCCTCATCCCAATTCCCACGCTGTATTTCAACATAAAGTTGGGAATTGGGATAAATCGTAAGCATATTTGCCCCAATGAGCGTAGGATGTACCTGATTGCATATATCAGCCGTCAATTTTGCTCCAATTTCTCCACGGCCTGCCCCAGAAATACTTACCAAATAAAAGAAACTGTAATGAATATCCGCTGCATCTAATCTCTGGCATTGCTCTATGATGTCTGCCGAGGTATATCCCTTATTCATAAAACGCAGTGCTTCGTCATCGCCTGTTTCTATTCCTATCGTCAAACCGTCATATCCCAAAGCCCGCAGCTTGGCAAGTTCCTCGTTAGTTTTTCGGGTAACATCTGTAATCCTTGCAAATGAGCCGATAGATTTAACTGACGGGAGATATTTATGAATTAGCTCTGCAATCGCAGCTAATTTGTCATAAGACAAAACGAATGGGTTAGCTCCTGTCAAAAACACTCGGTGGGTAGACCCGCTGTTCCAATCTTTCGCTCCCCTTTTAACCTCCCGCAAATCACACTCAATATCCTCCAGAGGGGACATTCTGAATTTGAACGGCAAATCATGATACAATGTACAAAACTTGCATTTATGATGCGTACAGCCTGCCGTTACCTCTAACAAAAGTGATGCCGCTTCATACGGCGGCCGCCAAATTGTTCCTGTGTAGTGCATAAACACATCTCCTTTCCTTATTGCTGGCGTTCTCTTATGCCATACAGGTATACCCGCAGGGTATTTCCTTGTTCCTGCACTGTTTCCTGTAATCTACACTAATTATACTTTTGTACAATGATTTTACAAGTACTGTACTTTTTTGTAGTACCTATATATAATCGGTACTTTTATTTATAAGGAAATGTATGTTATACTGTTCCAGAAAGGAGAGTAGCAGGAATGAAAAAAAGTACATTGGCTGTTGAACGCTGTAAAACAGTTTCTACCATACAAAAAATTTTAGGCGGTAAATGGAAAATTGAAATCATTTATTACATTGCCTTTGGGGATATACACCGCTTCGGAGAACTTCGCAGGCATATCGGGGATATTACAGAATCTAGCCTGACAAAGCAGCTTCGGGAATTAGAGGCAGACGGATTCATTACCCGCTATGATTACAAAGAAGTCCCTCCCCATGTGGAATATAACCTTACTGACTTGGGGAAAAGTTTCATTCCCGTCTTTGAGTATATGAAACAGTGGGGAGATGAAAATCTTAGTAAGTAAGAAAAATATCAAGCTTTTACTATTTGCTCATATATGCTGCATAGCATTTCAGCACAATGCAGCCACACCTTACTAAGTTTATGTATTGATAAAAGTATTGCCTCACACGATTCCACCGATAAAATACGGAGTAGTATAAGCGCTCTGCTGATGAGTGCTTTAACTACAGAAAGAATCACTCAATACCAGATATTACAATTATTGAATTGTTTGGAGAAAAATATATACTCAGACATACCGCCATTGAAAACCTCTTTACGTCGCCGGTTAGATGTTTACATCTTTTACATTTTTTGATTATGCCGTGAATTGCCTGCATACTGGAATTGCGGCTCATACAAATGAAATGAAAAAGTTTCCCTGTCCACTAAACCCACTGCTTTATTGCTGTCGTATAATTCAACCAGAAATGCCGCTATCTGTGTGCCCGTATGGTAAGTGCCAAATAATTTATCATAATCATATTCATTGACATCATTTGCAACTTTTCCAAACTCCGTTTTCGTTGCGGCAGGGGCTAACACCTTTGCCTGCATTTTTGCATGGGCGGCTTTCAACTCCCAGGCCAGACCCTCCGTGAAAACGCTGACATAAAACTTTGCCGCACAATAAGTTACCGCATTGGGAACCATCGTATAGCCGCCGCTGGAAGAAACATTAATAAGCTGTGTCCCTTCTATATCTTTAAAATCACGGACAAATAGGGAAGAAAAGATAGTGAGGGCTTCCACATTCAAATGCAGCATCCGACTGATTTTCTCCAAATCCTGATTCCAAACACTGCTATAATTCCCAAACCCGGCATTGTTAATCCATGTGCGTATCGGATATGATTTTATGCTTTCATATAACTGAAAAACATTTTGAGGAACAGATAAGTCCATAACCTTAACAACAATATCAAGCATTGGATGTAAAGATAAAATTTCCTGTCTTAAAGTTTTCAGTCTGTCTTTTCTGCGGGCAATAAGGATTAGGCTGCTCCCACGCTGCGCAAAGGCTTTTGCCGTTTCATACCCTATTCCCGAACTTGCTCCTGTGATTACGGTGTACGTTTCTGTGTTCTGAACCATTTACAAAACCTCCTCTTTGTTGATATAATACGAGCATATAATGTAGAGTAAACTCTATGTCAAGAGATAAGAGGTGATTTTTTTGGAATATTCCATAGGAGAATTTTCAAGGCTGACAAATCTAGGTGTACATACCCTGCGTTATTACGAACATGAAAATCTGATTACGCCGAAACGCAATTCCAGTAACCGCCGCTGTTATTCGGACAAAGACCTTGCATGGATCTACTTTATTAAGCGTCTGAAGGACACGGGTATGTCGATTAAAGAGATAAAGCATTATGCCGAACTGCGGGCAAAAGGTGACCTTACTCTTAATGAAAGAATGAAAATGCTGACTGTACATCGTGAATCCCTTAATGAACAGATAAAGGTATTGCAGGAACATATGGCAAAACTGGATGATAAAATTGATTTTTACCGCCATGAAATAGAACGCACATCCTCAAAATAGTCTAAGGTATTCTCCATTTTGCGGGTAAACTCATCGTAAGTCATACACCCCTGATTCATTTTCACTTTTTACTTTCCGAAAGAAACAAGCCGATTAAGGTAAGCACTATTCCAATCACAGCCATCCATGTGATTTCTTCCTTTAACACAATAACTGATGTGGCAACGGTGATGACAGGGACCATATAAATATACACGCTTGTCTTAACAACTCCAAGCACCTTGACAGCATAATTCCAGGTAACAAAACAAAGGGCTGATGCGCCAAGGCCTAAATAAATAAGGTTTAGCGCATACTCTGGCTTTATAACTTTCTGCACATCCAAGCTGAAATTAAAAACAAAAAGGAAGGGGAGCATAAAAAATACTCCGTATGTAAATATCCTCCTTGTCGCCCCAATGGTGTTATATCCATAGCCGCTGATTTTTCGTGTAAGCAATGAATAAACTGCCCATAGGAATGCCGCAATAATCGCTAAAATATCACCAATAGGATTTAGATGCAATGCCCCTCAACTAAAACTGATAAGACATATTCCTGTCATGGAGACTATAAAACCAACAAAAAATCCAGCTTTCAATTTTTCTTCTGCCTTTAGAAATACATGAGATAAAACGGCAGTAAAAAACGGGGCGACAGAAATAATAACGCCGACATTAGAAGCCATTGTATAGGTTAATGCTATGTTTTCAAGCAGGTAGTATAAACATATCCCGCATAGTCCTGCCCCAGCGAATGTAAGCTCCTGTTTTTTATCCTTTATTCCTAACCGTTTCGGGTAAATAGCCATCAACACAAGTAATCCAATCAAAAATCTAAAAAACAGTATCTCTATCGGTGTAAAATCTGTAAGAAGTATTTTGGTAGATATGAAAGTCGTTCCCCATATCACAATCGTAATCAGAGCTGTGATATGCCCAATAGTAGCTTTTTTATCCATGATTCTTACCGGCCTCCTTGAAAATGCGTCTGTATGCGGCAGGCGACAATCCAATAAACATATGAAAAAAATTTGAAAAATGGCTCTGGTCTGAAAAACCCGTCTGTATAGCGGCGTCAACCGAGGTTACGCCTTTCTCCAACAGTTCCTTTGCTTTACCTATCCGTATTGTCTGAAGATACCTATATGGCGTGACTCCCTTTGACTTGGTAAACGCACGAAGCAAGGTGGATTTACTAAGACCGCTGCATTTACAGAGGTTTTCCAATGTGATATGCTCTGCAAAATGTTCTGACATAAATACACAGGCGCTCTCTATTTCTTCGCTGCACTCTTTAATACAGTTTTCAAAAGGTTGGCCGTATTGCCCGATAAGTAATGAAATAAGGAGTAGGAGCATTTCTTCTTTTTCAAACTCTTCCCCACCGTCCATAATCATCTGATGCAAAGAATGGAGATAAAGATTCAGCTCATCATTTTCAATGACATTTTCCGAAAAACCAAGTAACACCCTTTGCCCTGTTATTTCTTCTGCTAATGAAAGCATCGTTTCTTTAGGAATATTTAAACCTCTGTAATCAAAGGATTTGCCGTCACATTGCACACAACTGTGATTATCTTTTGGATTAAACAAAAGAATATTTCCCTGGCCTACTGTATATTCTTTATTTTTACAGGACAAACAGCGTGTTCCTGCTTCTATAAAGCCAATCACATAGTAATCATGAAAATGGTTCGGAAACGGCTGTATGATTCCCTCAAAACGATATGCTTCAAGATGTAAATCGTCATCAAAGCAGACTGTCCGTATTTCTTTCTGCATGGTAACACCTCCTCACACCCTATATTCTACTCAATATGTTTGCCGATTTCTTGTAAGATATCTTCATTTTTCAATAACACATCTATAAAGGAAACAGGCAAAGGAATAAGCCCTTTGCCTGTTCTTCTCATCACAATATTTTGCAGACATCAATCCATTTTATAAATCCAGAGTATTCTTCCAACTCTTCCAAAGAAAGCTCTATTGCACTATTCGGACTGCCGCACGCTGGAAACACTGTATGGAAGCGTTTAAGCGATACATCTAAGTACGTTTCCACTCCCTCATTTACAGCAAAGGGACAAATTCCTCCAATAGCGTGTCCGACTAAAGGCTCTGCTTCATCGAAAGACAACATTTTCGCTTTTGTAGCAAACTGGCCTTTATACTTAGCGTTATCAATCTTGGCATCACCCGCCGCAACAATCAATATTACTTTTTCGCCTATATGAAATGATAGTGTTTTAGCAATTCGGTTTTCTTCACAATGCAAAGCCTTAGCAGCAAGGGCGACCGTCGCACTTGATACTTCAAATTCCTGTATCCTCTCATCTATTCCTTTTGTTTTGAAATACTCTTTTACTTTTTCAATCGACATATGCTAACCTCCAAATTATAAGCTGCTCATTTTTGTAAATAATTTTCAAAAATACCTTTGATTTTCTTATTATCTTCCATCCACAATAGAAATTAAATTACTTATATTATAACACGCATAGAATCATGAATGATACTTTTTGCATTATTGATACCATTCTAAATTGGTTCCTATGTTCTTATCTAAGAAATATAAAATAATCTCTTCAAAAGACAAAGTAATAACATTGAATCAGAAACGCTATTTTGATTAGAAACTTAGATACAGTAAAATGCCAAGAACACTGGAAACCAGTATTCTCGGCATTTTCTTTGACGTCGCTAAGAGGATTTGAACCTCCGGCCTACCGCTTAGGAGGCGGTCGCTCTATCCAGCTGAGCTATAGCGACAGTTACAAAATCTATATTGATATAACTTATTACCTTTTCCTTGCAAAAGACATTTATTCTATTCTTTTACCCTATAATAATCATCAATTATCTGTCTCACAGTTAACGCTTTATTATTATACAGCAACACCTGTCAATTGTCAAATCATTTACACAGAACTTCAAAAAAATTTTATTAGAAAAAGCAGTTTAATATAATTAAAAAATATAATATTACCTACATCTTATAAAATCTTATAATTTTATCTTAAGAAATAGTAGCCCCCTACTATTTCTTAAGATATACATCTGCGTAATTTACTCCCAACTCCAAAGCTTTTTCATGCTCATTTACATAAATATCAATACGGTTTTCCTTAATTGCTCCACCGCAATCCTCTGCTGTAAACACATGCCCGCCAATAATTACCTGAGTTCCATATGGAATTACTTTCGGATCAACCGCAATTGTTCTTCCTTCTACAACCGGTGCTCCGGTTGCAGTAATTCCAGTTTCAATATTACAGCAAAGTTCACATGCACAATAATATGTCAGCTTAAATGTACCAAGATTTTTTCCATACATATCCTGTGTAGCATTTACGTCACTAATATTGCTTGCATATCCGTCATCCTTTAACACCCGAGTCGCCCACACTGCATTTTCTTTGCTCACATTTGCCTGGACAATTCCCATATCTGTACTCATGGCTTCAATTGTTTTTCCTTCACCTGCATACATTACGACATGATAAATATTTCCGCTGTTAGCATAGAAAATTAAATCACCTGGCAAAGCATCCTCTACTGGAATTTTTGTACCATATTGTGCCTGATCTCGTGATACCCTTGGTAAATCATAACCATATTGCTTATAGATGCTCTGTACAAATCCTGAACAGTCTGCTCCTTCTGTCAGGCTGGTTCCGCCCCAAACATAGGGGTTTCCTATAAATTGGGCGGCAAACTCTAATATAGATCGTCTTATCTCTCCACTCGGAACTCCAGATTTTGTTGAAGTGAGTGTATAGTAACATGCCTTATTTTCTTCTGGTTTTATCTTCTCTTTTGCCATTGAAAATGTATCTTCATGTTTTTCTTCTACCTGTTTCTGTATTTCTTCACCACATTCAATAGAATCGCTTTTAACAAAACCACGAACGTCTCCAGATTCTATATAACTCCATTCTTCCTTCTCATCTTCAAGTATATAGCATAGTCCCCCTTTGGGAATGACGCCAATCACACGGCTTTCTTCATCTTTTTCTTCTTTCACTTCCACTTTTTCAATCTCAGCAAGCGCGTACTTTTTCTCTACAACTGTTTGATTTACTGTAGCTCGTAGATATGTATATGCTTCATTTTCCTGCCATGATAACAGTTCTCGAGCCATGGGAGCGGTCCCCTCAATTCCAGTATATTCCTGTTTTAATCTTTCGGCTCTTTCTTTTGCTTTTTTTTGATATATCTCTAACTGTTGATTAGCCTCCTCATCAGTAAGAACTTCCTCTAATCTCACAAAACCGCGCACTCTTCCTGATTCAACATATACCCATCCATTATCCTCTTCTTTCAATATGTACAGCAGTCCATTTTTTCTTAATTTTCCGACTGCGCGAACGCTGTCGTCATTATCCTCCTCGGATACAATTGCTTCACGAATAATGAGGTTTTCTTTCGCAAATGCATACTTTCTTGCTACTGTCCAAAAACGATAATCTTCCACTACTTTGGGTAATGTCATCAGTTTTTGATTTAATATAAGAGATGCATTTTTTATTTTTTCTGCTGAAATTTTCTCCGGTTGAAATTGATTCACATCTATAATTTCATTACTAATATTTGTACCAAAACTTGGTTTTAAATCCAGTGACCAAGATGGTTTACTTATACCATTACTATTCCCTCCATTGGAATTATCTGGTAGATTAGGAATGTCTGGTTTTTCCAGAGTTTATCGAGTTATCCGGATTCTCTTCCTGATTTAAATTATCTGAATTTCCTGTATTATCAGGAGCTTCCGATTGATTTGAATCATCTGGTATTTCTTGATTTTCCGAATCATCTGGTTTTTCTGTGTCATTTGGACTATCAGATTCTTCTGGAGTCTCAGGTTCTTCTGGGCTGTCTATCTCATCTGAGGTATCAGGCTTTCCTGTTCCATCCTCATTTTCAGATGGATTTGGCTTTTCCGAGTCGTTTAGATTATCTGAATCTTCTGGAGTTCCAGACTGGTTCGGTGTATCGGATTCTTCCGGAATATCAGGTTTTCCTGTTCCATTCTCATTTCCAGATAGATCTGGTTTTTCTGAACTATTGGGTTGATTTGTAGTATTGGAATTATCTGTTACTCCTGCTCCATCTGGACTACCTATATTTTCTGTTGTTCCTGAGCTATTTACGTCTCCTGTTACTCCTGCTCCATTTGAATTTTCTGAGTTTTCCTTTATTCCCGTTCCGTCTGAACTATTTAAGTCTTCCTTTATTCCAGATATACTTGGAGCACTTGTTGTAGCTTTTAACTCGTCTCTCTTACTCATTATTACAAAATTTGAAGTCTCTGGTTTCACAGGAACCACCACTTGTTGAATTTCTGTGCCGGCTGATGCGTGGTATTTCTGTGTTTCTATCTTTTCTGTATAATTTTTGCCTGTTTCAGATATTGTTATATTAGCAGCTAATACTCCAACTACCCCGGCGGCACACACTTTTCTGATTATTCTTCTTTGTCTATTCAAATGCAACCTCTTCTTTCTTTGCGGATTATTCATTCATCTTTTCATAATAAATCATTTTATAAATAAAATCAATATATCATTTCTTTCTTACAAATTATTCCATTCAATCTGTTATCATAATTTTGCTAAAAAAACAGGTGAAAAGTCATATATTATAATTTCGACTCTACACCTGATTTTCTAAATCACTTTTTAAAAATTTATTCTTCCCTGAAGCCACATATTCCCTTTAAATCTTCTTCCAACTGCAGGGTCCCCAACTACTTCTTTTACAGGAACGCATATATCGAACATCAGTTCATTGACGTCTAATCTCATTACATACACTTCTTCCCTTGTATATTCATTAATAATTCTCTGTAATTCTAGTATTTCACCCATAATCGAATAATGGTCACATTCAATTCCATATGGCATAATATACGTATCTACAATACTAAATACATCCTCGCTGACTAGACGCTGTGATACTTTTGAATATGTATCAATATCATCCATTGTCAGACTTTCGATAGCAGCTGGATCTCCGGTTCTTGCTGCACTTACAAGCATCATTCGATTGTGTATTTCTTCCTTTTGCCGCTTTTCCTGTTCTTTGTCCTTTAATACCGGAAGTAATATAGTTCCCCCATTGCACAGTCCTGATAGAGTTACAGACTTATATTTTACAGAGCTTTTTGCTTTCTGCCGCTGTTTGAGCAATTCAACGGTATTTTGAAGGTGGAATATCAGATTTATTCCCACCTTCATATCCTCACATATTCCAGCATATGCTTCTCTGTCCATTCTTCTCTCTATATAGACGTCTGCATGGCTAGTAATTCCAGTTCCCAAAAAAAATGGATAATAATAGTTTTTATCGAATTTTTCATCAATATCCCTATCTCCAAATATTGCGATACCGATACCGGCGCCATACTCTTTCTGATATTCACATATATCCATTTCTTCGTCCTGTGAAATTAGATCATGCTGTGTAAACGAAGTTCTCACCTGCTTAAGAATATTCTTAAGCTCTCTTTTGCTGTTAATATTGCCAAATCCAATGGCATTCATATATTGATGCATATTATTTTCCTTATAAATGCAATTTTTTAGCTACAAGCACACTGTGGCTATATTCTTCTATCTTACGTGCGCTGCTTATTGCTTTGGTATTAATGATTCCATTCCTCCCATATATGGTTTGAGGACTTCTGGAATTTTTACTGTTCCGTCTGCCTGCAAATTATTTTCTAAAAATGCAATCAGCATTCTTGGAGGCGCGGCAACTGTATTATTCAGTGTATGTGCAAAATATTTTCCATTTTTTCCTTTTACACGGATACCAAGTCTTCTTGCCTGAGCATCACCAAGATTAGAGCAGCTTCCCACCTCAAAATATTTTTTCTGTCTCGGAGACCAAGCCTCAACGTCACAGGATTTCACTTTCAGGTCTGCAAGATCTCCAGAACAACATTCCAATGTACGTACCGGTATATCCATAGACCGGAAAAGATCTACGGTATTCTGCCATAAATTATCGTACCACTTCATACTTTCTTCTGGTTTACATACAACTATCATTTCTTGTTTTTCAAATTGATGTATTCTGTAGACACCTCTCTCTTCGATTCCGTGCGCGCCTTTTTCTTTCCTAAAACATGGCGAATAGCTAGTCAATGTCTGCGGAAGTTCTTCTTCTGCTAACATCTTTCCGATAAATTTTCCAATCATGGAGTGCTCGCTGGTTCCAATCAGATAGAGATCTTCCCCTTCAATCTTATACATCATTGCATCCATCTCTGCAAAACTCATGACTCCAGTAACTACATTGCTCCTAATCATAAATGGAGGAATACAGTATGTGAATCCTCTTCCAATCATAAAGTCGCGTGCATAGCTCAATACGGCTGAATGAAGTCTTGCAATATCCCCCATCAAATAATAGAATCCGTTTCCCGCAACCTCTCCTGCACTCTCCAAGTCAATTCCATTAAAGCTGCCCATAATATCTGTATGGTACGGAATCTCGAACTCTGGAACTACCGGCTCTCCATATTTCTGTATCTCAACATTTTCACTATCATCTTTTCCAATTGGTACAGAAGGATCAATGATATTGGGAATTGTCATCATGATTTTTTTAATCTTTGCTTCTACTTCTTTTTCATCTGCAGACAGTTTTTCTATGCGTTCCGCATTCTCCTGAACTTTTTTCTTTAGCTCTTCTGCTTCTTCCTTCTTTCCCTGTGCCATACATGCACCAATCTGTTTTGAAATCGTATTGCGCTCAGCACGAAGTCCTTCTACCTCCTGCTTTATATCTCTATTCCGCTGGTCTAATTCTAATACATCGTCCACTAAAGGTAATTTTTCGTCCTGAAACTTTTTCTTAATATTCTCTCTTACCACATCTGGATTCATTCTTACAAATTTAATATCTAACATAGTGTTCTCCTCCTCATGAGTTAGTTTTGTTTTTTATTTTTTTCCATCCTTGACATCCATCTCATAATTTTCAAAAATAGCCTTGTCCAATGCTTCTGCTTCTTCCTCAGCTAATTCGACATAGCTTTCACCTTTAATAATTTCCTTTATATAAGTATAACATCCTTCTCTACTATGCATGGCATTCATAATCCATCCATTATTATTTTTATCTAGAAGAGCAACTGCAAAACTAAGTTTTCCTCCCATCTCATTAAAGGCATCATATTTCACTATTCCTGTCTTTTGGAATCCTTTTTCACTCTTTTTGAACAGATCTTTAATATCTGATCTATTCTGCTTTGTTATTTTAAGAATCGAGTCCACTTCCCCGAATTTTTCTTTTAGACTCTCTTCTAGAGTTTTTCCATTTCTTCCTTTCATAAACGTGTTATAACTACTTTGTAATTTATTATATTTTACAGTAAGGTTTACATATAAAACAAACAACACGACAATCAAAATTAATAAGAATAAAAGTATGAATGCCGGATCTATTCCTAATGTGACCAGTATCTTACTCTCCATATATTATTCTTCCCTTCGTATACTCATTATCATATCGAACATTCGTTCCAACTCTTTATCTGAATAATATTCTATTTCTATCTTTCCTTTTCCATTTCCTTTTGAAGAAATATTGACTTTTGTTCCCATTATCTCTTTCATCTTATCTTCAATATCTTTGTAGACAAATGGATTTTCAATTTGCTTTTTTTCTTTTGGTTTCTTAGGATTCTTAATGTCTTTAATTAATTTTTCAGTTTCTCTTACGCTTAACTTTTCATCAAAGATCTTATTGGCAAGTATATACTGCTGTTCTTTACTATCAATTGCAAGTAAGGCTCTGGCATGACCGGTGGATATCATATCATCTATAATCATTTGTTGTACTTTGTCATTTAATCTTAAAAGACGCATAGAGTTTGTCACGGCTGTTCTGCTCTTTGATACTCTTTCAGCTACTTCATCCTGCTTCAAATTAAATTCTTCTAATAGTCTCTTAAATGCCATTGCTTCTTCAATTGGATTCAAGTTTTCTCTCTGTATATTTTCAATCAATCCAATTTCAACAATTTCCTGTTCTGAGTATTCTTTAATAATCACCGGTACTTCTTTTATTCCGGCAATCTTAGCTGCTCTCCATCTTCTCTCACCTGCTATAATCTCATAATAATCATTTCTTTTTCTTACCAACAAAGGCTGTAAGATCCCAAATTGTTGAAATTGGATTGATTGAAAATATACAGAGAGAAAACTTGAA
>BLMJ01000120.1 GCA_011960625.1 Lachnospiraceae bacterium
GTAGAGAAGGCCAAGAGAAAGCGGGACCAGGCGGAGGAAAGAAGGGAGTATTCCGTGGCTGCATTCCGTGAGCAGGCAGCCAGATGCGAGGCGGGAAGGGAAGGCTTTGCAAGAGAATATAGACGAGTGATGGAGATGGAGCTTCCATTTCCCCAAGAAGAGGACAGGGAGGCGAAGTTTGTATTTTCCAAAGAGAAGCGTGCAAAGATAGAGAGCCTGATAGGGGAAGAGGCTGTAAAGAATGAGTTTAACGTGAAGAAAACACAAGAAGAGCTTGAAAAGTTAGCGGGGGAAGCAGAACAGTTCCGTCAGGCGGTGGAAACGGAGAAGAGAGTCCATGAAGAATTTCACAGTCTGGAGCAAGCTTTTGAGCAGGCAGAGTCAGAATATGAAGGACGGTTGATAGAAGAAAAACGACTGCAGTCAGAGGTTAAGCTAAAAGAAGAGAATCTTCCATTTTCCACACAGACAGAGGCGAAGGAACGTATGGAAGAATTGGAAAAGATACTGGGGACAGCGAAAAGAGCCTATGAACAGTCCCGAGAGGAGGAGAGACAAGCCATTGAGGAGCTGCGAAAGTTGGAGGGGAAGAAAATAAGCGGTCAGGAGACGCTTTGGCAGCAGGAGGAAGAAGTAAGGATATGCAGCTTGGATTATGAGACGATGCTTAGAAGGCAGGGATTTGAGGATGAGGCGGCGTATCATGCCGGAAAGCTAACCTCAGACCATATGGAAGAACTGGAAATAAAAATCAAGGAATTTCATACGCTGGTAAATGAAGTGTCAGGGAGAAATAAGTCGCTTAAGGAGCAGTTGGAGGGGAAGGAGGTCGTTCCTTTAAAGCAGCTTGAGGAAGGGATTCAGGAAACAGCTAAGCTTCAGAATAAGCTGCAGGAGGAATATGTCCGTCTGTATAGTGCTAACCAGAAAAATCGAGAGGTGAGAAGCCGGCTTAAGAATCTTCTGGAAAAGGATGGGGAGTTACAGAGACAGTATGAAATAGTGGGAAACTTAAGCAGAACCGCTAACGGGAATCTAAGTGGAACGGTGAAGTTGGATTTCGAGACGTATGTGCAGAGACAGTATTTCAAACAGATTATCGGTGCGGCGAATAAGAGATTGCTCCGTATGACCTCTGGGGAGTTTATTTTACAGTGCAGGGATGTGAAGAAGCTGGCGAACCAGGGGCAAGCGGGGCTTGATCTGGATATCTACCACATGGCAAGCGATTCTGTGAGGGATGTGAAAACCTTGTCGGGCGGAGAGGCGTTCATGGCTTCACTTACTATGGCGTTGGGTCTTTCCGATATTGTCCAGAACACGGCGGGGGCAATCCATCTGGATACCATGTTCGTGGACGAGGGATTTGGTTCGCTGGATGACGAGGCGAGAGGACAGGCAATCCGGATTCTGGCGGAGCTTGCAGATGAGAAGAGGCTGGTGGGTATTATTTCCCATGTAAATGAGCTTAAAGAGCAGATAGATTGTAAGCTTCTGATAACAAGGACGGAAAAAGGCAGTTTTGCAAAGTGGGCATAAGGGATTATTGGTTGAAAAGAGTGATAGATTAGGATATAATTTAGATACCCAAGGGGAAACGGTAATACCTTTCCGGCGAGAGGGCGGGCTTTATCCAATAAGGTATAAAATATGGAGAATATATCAGAGAAAAGTGAGGATAAAACGATATGAATTATGATTATTTGATTGTGGGAGCGGGATTGTTTGGAGCCATTTTTGCGTATGAAGCTAATAAAGCGGGGAAGCGCGTTCTGGTGATTGACCGCAGAGACCATATTGGAGGCAATATCTATACGAAAGAAGTGGAAAAAATCCAGGTGCATGAGTACGGCGCGCATATCTTTCACACGTCGGACAAAGAGGTGTGGGATTATGTACAGCAGTTTGCGGAATTTAACCGCTATACCAACAGCCCTGTGGCATGCTATGGGGATGAATTGTACAATCTCCCATTTAACATGAATACCTTCAGCAAGATGTGGGGAATCAAAACACCTCAGGAAGCGAAAGAGATTATTGACAGCCAGATAAAGGAGGCAGGTATCACTGAGCCAAAGAATCTGGAAGAGCAGGCCATTTCACTGGTAGGGAAGGATATCTATGAGAAACTGGTGAAAGGATATACGGAGAAGCAGTGGGGAAAGCGTGCAACACAGCTTCCTAGTTTTATTATTCGGCGTCTGCCGGTGCGTTTCGTGTATGACAATAACTATTTTAACGACAAATACCAGGGGATTCCCATGGGCGGCTATACCCAGATGATTGCAAAGATGCTTGAAGGGATTGAGGTGCGTCTAGATACCGACTTTTTTGCAGAGCGCGAGGAATTAAGGGGGCAGGCAAAGAAGATCGTATTTACCGGAATGATTGACGCCTACTATGATTATTGCTATGGGGAATTGGAGTACCGCAGCTTAAGCTTCGAGACGGAAACCTTGGATATGGAGAATTATCAGGGAAACGCCGTGGTGAATTACACAGAATATGAGATTCCGTACACACGGATTATCGAGCATAAGCATTTTGAGTACGGTTGTCAGGGAGGTTATGGCAATACAGGGGAGACGAATCCCAAGACGGTCATTACCAGAGAGTATCCGGCGGCATGGGTAAAAGGGGCGGAACCATACTATCCCATGAATGATGAGAAGAACAATGCTCTCTATGAAAAATATAAAGCCCTTGCCGAGAAAGAGGAGGGGGTTATCTTTGGGGGCCGACTGGGGATGTACCGATATTATGACATGCATCAGGTAGTGGCAGAGGCATTGAAATGTGCGAGGGAAAATTTATAAGGATGCTTCCTAGAATGAACAAGGCGCTGTTGCATGCAACAGCGCCTTGTTCTATGGAAAAATAGGCTGACTTCGGTATTGAAGGGCCGCCTCAATAAATCCGCGGAACAGAGGATGTGGGCGGTTGGGGCGGGATTTCAGCTCCGGATGTGCCTGTGTTGCAATGAACCAGGGATGTTCCGTAATCTCAATCATTTCCACGATATTTCCATCTGGTGACAGTCCAGAGAGTTTCATGCCGTTGGCAGTAAGTTTTTCGCGAAAATCGTTATTGACTTCATAGCGATGTCTGTGCCTCTCCTGTATCGTTCTGGTACCGTATAATTCATAGGCTCTGGAGTTTTCATCGAGAATACAGGGATAGGAGCCAAGACGCAGAGTGCCGCCCATATCCGAAACGCCAATCTGCTCTGGCATGATATGGATGACAGGGTGGGTGGTGTTCGGGTCCAGTTCTGCACTGTGGGCGTCGTTGTACCCAAGAACATTTCTTGAAAATTCCACAATGGCAAGCTGCATTCCCAGACATAGCCCCAGAAATGGCACGCCATGGGTGCGGGCGTAGCGGATTGCCTCTAATTTGCCGTCAATCCCTCTATGCCCGAAGCCGCCGGGAACGAGAATCCCGCCAACCTCCTGCATGAGTGCAGAAATGTTATCGGCAGTTACAGTCTCGGAATCAATCCATTTGATATTCACGGTCGCCCGACTGAAGATGCCGCCATGCTTCAGGGCCTCAACCACACTGATATATGCATCATGGAGCTGAATGTATTTGCCCACTAATGCTATCGTGATCTCGGTGTTTGGGTGTTTCAGGTAGTCTACCATCTCTGTCCAGTCTTTTAAATCCGGTTCTGGGCAGTCAAGGTTCAGACAGTCGCAGACAACGCCGGCCAGATTCTCTTCTTCCATTGCCAGGGGAGCCTCATACAGATACTCAACGTCTAGATTCTGCAGCACACGGTTGGAAGGTACATTACAGAATAAGGCAATCTTGTCCTTAATTCCAACGTCTAGGGGATGTTCAGAACGACATACAAGGATGTCCGGCCAGATTCCCATTCCCTGCAGGTCCTTGACGCTTGCCTGGGTAGGTTTGGTCTTCATCTCCTGAGACGCACGCAGATAAGGGATTAGTGTAACATGAATCAGAATTACGTTCTCATGGCCTTTCTCGTGCTGGAACTGGCGGATGGCCTCTAAGAAGGGCTGACTTTCGATATCGCCTACCGTTCCGCCCACCTCAATAATGGCAATCTCCGTATGCTTGGCAGAAGGGTTGCGGTAGAAACGATTCTTGATCTCATTGGTGATGTGAGGAATTACCTGAACCGTTCCGCCGCCGAAATCTCCCCGCCGCTCTTTTTGCAGGACGGACCAGTAGATTTTTCCAGTGGTAACGTTGGAATTTTTGCTCAGACTTTCGTCGATAAATCTCTCATAGTGGCCCAAATCCAGGTCCGTCTCCGCGCCGTCGTCTGTGACAAACACCTCGCCATGCTGGACAGGGTTCATGGTGCCTGGATCAATATTGATATAAGGATCGAACTTCTGCATGGTTACTGTATAACCACGAGCTTTTAAAAGCCTTCCGAGAGATGCGGCCGTAATCCCTTTTCCAAGTCCCGAAACAACACCGCCAGTTACAAACACATATTTTACTGCCATAACATTCACCTCCAGGTTGCATTATACACCCTTACCGCCGAAAAATACAGAGTTTTTTTCGTACTTAGCCTCGAAGGTCGCCTGAATGGATAATTTCTTAAACTGCTTCATATCTACGGAACTTACCATGACGGAGGTATGCACCTGACAGCCTCTTAACTTGGGAAGCTGGTCCAAGGCCCGCTTCGCCGCAGGGTCTGTTGCCGCGCTGACCGACAGGGCGATCAGGACTTCATCCGTGTGAAGTCTGGGATTTTTGCTGCCCTGGTACAGTGTCTTGAGCTTCTGAATGGGTTCAATGGCCTCCGGGGAAATGACGTGGCGTTCGTGCTCAAGTCCTGCCAGCTCTTTCAGTGCATTCAAGAGCAAGGCGGCGGAGGCGCCCAGAAGATTGGAAGTCTTACCTGTGATGATACGTCCGTCGTGAAGCTGCAGGGCGGCTGCAGGTCCATTGGTATCCTTCGCCCGTTCCATAGCCGCATCCACAACCGGACGGTCGTGGACATTAATTCCGGCCTGATTCATCAGCATCTCGATTTTCATTACTTCAGAATCGGAGCAGGTTCCGAAAAGCAGCCGTTTTAATGAGGCGTAATATCTGCGGATAATCTCCTGACAGGAAGCCTCCCGGCATGCGGTGTCGTCACAGATGCAGTTTCCGGCCATGTTGACCCCCATATCAGTGGGAGATTTGTATGGACTTTCGCCGTAAATACGCTGGAACATAGCGTTTAGCACAGGGAATATCTCCACATCTCGGTTGTAGTTTACGGTAGTCTCTCCATAAGCCTCCAGATGGAAGGGATCAATCATATTTACATCATTGAGATCCGCCGTGGCAGCTTCATAGGCCAGATTTACCGGATGCTTCAGCGGAATATTCCAGATTGGAAATGTCTCAAACTTCGCATAGCCGGCAGAGAT
>BLMJ01000121.1 GCA_011960625.1 Lachnospiraceae bacterium
CCGTTATGATTCTCGGTTCAAGAGAACCCAGACGGATTCTTCGGATACCTTGAATATCGTGGACGGCAAGAAGCAGACCAAGCAGGCTGTCCTCCGTGTCCATACCGTAGGAGCTCAGATGGATTCCGGTCAGAACCACCTCTTTGTAGCCATTGTCCGCAAGCTTTCGTATTTCCCTAAGTACGCTGTCCCTAGTGCGGCTTCTGACCCTTCCCCTGACGTAGGGGATAATACAGTAGGTACAGAATTGATTGCAGCCGTCCTGTACTTTTACGTATGCCCGGGTATGTTCCGCCGTCTGCTCAAGACATAATTCTTCGTATTCCTTTGTATGGTTGATGTCCAATATTTCTTTACGTTGAATGTTCCTGTCAATCGTTTCCTCTTGTTTTCTTTTGCCGGACTCAAACGCCTCAAGAATCTCAATCAAATCCTTCTTACAGTTGTTCCCGATCACAACATCCACACAATCATCCGGCTGCCCGTTCTTCGCCTGAACATAACAGCCGCATGCAACCACCACGGCCTTAGGATTCCTCTTTCTCGCCCTGTGCAGCATCTGTCGTGATTTACGGTCTGCCATATTGGTGACGGTACAGGTATTGATAATGTAGACGTCCGCTTCCTCCTGAAACGGCACAATCTGGTATCCATGCCGGACTAGTAACTCCTGCATTGCTTCTGTTTCATATGCGTTCACTTTGCATCCAAGATTATGCAGCGCTGCTTTTTTCATATATTCTATAATTCCTTTCCATATCTCGGCGCCCGTAACCCCTCCTGTCCCCCATGGGACGGGTATCACTGGGCTGCCCTTAGAGTACCCTTGACAGATTTTTATCCTATACAGTTTGCCAGAATATTTCAAATGGAATACTTTACATCTTTGGCAAATTGTTCCTTGACTTTTCTACCACTTACTTTTAAGATAGGTATAGAACACGAAAAAATAAGGGAGGTATAGTCCAATGAAAACAGTTCAGATTTCTTTGAATTCTATTGATAAGGTAAAGTCTTTTGTAAATGATATCACAAAATTTGACCACGATTTCGATTTAGTATCCGGAAGGTACGTCATCGATGCGAAGTCTATTATGGGTATTTTCAGCTTAGACCTTTCCAAGCCGATTGACTTGAATATCCATGCTGATACGGCTGAGATTGATACGATTCTCGAAGCGCTCAAGACTTATATCTGTGAGTAGAAATACTACGGACAGTCATTTATGAACATAAGGGCAGGCTAGGAAAGAGCCGCGCCCTTTTTATTATTGTCTCTGATTATCCCTGACTGAAATATCGACAACCCTATCCGTCATAGTCCGCAAAATTGAAGTAATTCCTGATATTTTTCCTGATTATCCCACAAAAGCCACCTCTTGAACGCCGCAAAAGCCGCGCCTTGTCCCACTTCCCTGCGAATTGCACACCTGATATCTTCTTTATCATAGTCTTCTGCTTCCTCATATTCCCGAACCAGATTCTTAAAATCCGAAAGATTCCGGCGCAAACTGCGGCGTATGTTGGTCGCTTCTAATATTTTCTGAGGCGTACTCCCATAATAGGCTTCCTGTAATAATGCGACCGTATTTTTTATCTCGTCACTTTCTTCCAACGCGATAAACCGGTACTTCTCATTCCTGCCAAAATATCCTTCTTTCCGAAATGCAATTTTTCGGTCTACGTCTACTTGCGTACAATCTAAGATTGGTTCATATTTCGCGTTTTTTATATTGTTACAATGCGCGCATGACCAGAATAAATTGTTCCAGTCATACATTAATTCCGTATCTCCCCGATGTGGATTCAAATGCTCTATCTGGAAGGACGAAATACCTTCTTTATTTTCACAGATATAGCATTTCCCATGGAACATTTCAGCAAGTGCGGCGTTGACCTCCGGCGTATTGCAGCCACTATTAGAAGCCTTTGCCTTCTTTAGCGCGGCGACCGCCTTCCTTGCCTTATCCGTATCATTACGATGATATCTAATCATGGTGCTTCCTTCTATCCTCTATTTCTTCAAATGCCTCTCTTGCTTCCCGCGCCAAATCGCCTGAGACCTGCTTCATTTCTACCAAAATCTTCGCCCGTTCCGCCCGTTCATCATCCGATGGATTTTTAATTTCAACTAACTCCTTATATCTTCGCACCCTCTCTAAAAGCCGCTCAGAATAAGACTCCTGCCCGAAATATCCTTCCACAATCCCTTCCGCCGAATATCCTGACATATCTTCCATACGAATATGATTTTCCAAATCATAAATGACACAATTATCTATAGAATTTAGAATATACGGCGAATGTGTCGCCACGATAAATTGAATATTCGGGAAAAATTCTGTTAAAAAGGGTAAGATTTTCTTCTGTAAACTAATATGCAGATGTGTTTCCAACTCATCAATCAACACAATTCCTTCGGTATCATATACGCTTAGACACCCTTTCCTGAGCCAATTCTGTTCCATCCGCATAATAAGGTCCGCCAAAATCTGCAGCGCCGCCGAATGTCCGTCTGACAACTGGTCGAAGCCAAAACATTTTTGTTCTGACTCAATTATCTTAAAATCATATGATTTATAATCATATTTTAACTCTATATGCGGATTATCCAACAGCACCCTCAAAGCCTTAACAAAACGTTCAAACCATACATCCAGCATACGCTTAGTATCCAAATCATTTTCTGTTACCGCATATAACTGCTGTGTTTTTAAATGAGTTAAATATTTCAATAAAATTGCCCCGGGATTATCGTCCAGAGAATAGCTTGCGTCCAGCACTACGTTTTCAACGCCCTCCGGCTTAGTGATACTTATCTCCCGATTAGCCCCGTAAAATGCCGTCAAAAACTTCCCTCTTTGATACAGCCCTTCTAAGCCGTCTTTTTCGTTGAAGGAAACAATGAGACCTTGCTTATAATCTTCTATCATCTGTAAATGCCTACGGTAATCATCTTCTGCCTGAAATCTATCATTTTCAGTTTTTGCATTTTCCATCATTGCCAAGGCATCATCCACTGCCCTCGGGAACCATACTTCTAAATTTTCAAGATTTCTGTCATTGATTACCTTTAAATAATTTTTTAATGCGTTTAACACCGTCGTTTTCCCAGAACCATTCTTCCCCGTCAACAGTAAGTTCGTCCGTTTATCACGATTCAGTTCAATCTTGACATTTGACAAATGTCTCAATTCATCAATCCGGATTTCCGTAATATAATGTTCCATGAAGGTACTCCTATTTCACCTCAATAATCTCCACCGTCTCAAGCGCCGTCTTCATCAACTCATCAATCTTCTCGCTCAGCTTCTCCTCCGACCTGCGGATTACCTCCACATTGGGCTTCGTCACCGGATGCTTCGCCACAAAAATCGTGCAGCAGTCCTCGAAAGGCTGGATAGAAGTCTCATAAGTCCCGATTTTCTCCGAAATATTCACAATCTCCTGCTTGTCAAACCCAATCACAGGCCTGTACACCGGCAGCGTGCAGACATCATTGGTCGCGGCAAGGCTCTGCATGGTCTGGCTCGCCACCTGCCCGATGCTCTCGCCTGTAATCAATCCGAGGCACCCGTCCTTTTTCGCGAAATGTTCCGCAATCCGCATCATATACCGCCTCATGATAATCGTCAGCTCGTCGTGGGGACACTGGTCATAGATATACAACTGGATATCCGTAAAATTCACCACATGTAACTTAATCGGGCCGGCATACTGAGAAACAATCTTCGCCAAATCCACCACTTTCTGCTTCGCCCGCTCGCTGGTATAAGGCGGAGCATGGAAGTAAGTCGCCTCAATACCCACTCCCCGTTTGGAAATCATATAGCCTGCCACAGGGCTGTCGATTCCCCCCGACAAAAGCAGCATTGCCTTGCCGTTGGTTCCCACCGGCATACCGCCCGCCCCCGGGATAATCTGAGAGTAAACGTAAATCTCATTGCGCACCTCCACGTTCAGCATCACGTCCGGATGATGCACGTCCACCTTCGTCTCCGGAAACGCGTCAAGAATCGCCTCTCCAAGGGCGCAGTTAATCTCCATGGAGGTCAGCGGATAGGATTTCCTCGCACGCCTTGCCTCCACCTTAAAGGTCAGGTTCTTATCCGGATACGCCTCGTCCATATAGGCGACCACATCCTTCTTCAACTGCTCAAATCCCCCATCCTCCATACGGACTACCGGACAGATTCCCACAATACCAAAAACCCGCTTCAAATGCTCCACCGCGTCCTCAAAATCATAATCCCCGTCGCAATCCACATAGATCCTTGCCTGAGACTTATGGACTTCAAACTGCCCGTCTACGTCTTTCAGTGCGAACCGCACCTGTCTGACGAGCGCATCCTCAAACAGATAACGGTTCTTACCTTTAATTCCTATCTCTCCGTATTTAATTAAAAAAGTATGATATCTCATCTTCTCTCTCTTCTCTCTTTTATTCATATATTTTTCTTAACGCCTGGTATATTTCCGAAGGTTCGGCACTATATTATAGAGGGTATCTAACGTATAGTCAATCTCCTTAGGCGTTGTAAATTCTGACATACTGAACCGTAAGGTGGCGTCTAAAAATTCCTGCCTTGCTCCGATTCCTTTCAGAACGCCGCTGACCTGGGGATGATTCGATGAGCATGCCGACCCGGAGGATACATAGATGCCTTTTTCCTCCAAGGCATGCAAAAGCACTTCACTTCGGATTCCCGCGAACCCAACGCTGATAATATGAGGCGCGCTGGTCTCATCGTAAAGCCCGTGTATGGCAGTATCCTCAATCTGGCTGACCCCCTTGATGAACCGCTGCTTCAGCCTGCGCATCTGCGCCACCTTTACATCCAAATCCTGGTAAATCGTCCTCGCCGCCAGAGAAATACCCGCAATGCCCGGAACATTTTCCGTACCGGAACGAATATTCTTCTGCTGTTCCCCGCCGAAAACAATAGGTTTAATCTTCACATTTTCACCGATATATAAGATTCCCGTACCCTTAGGACCATGAATCTTATGCCCGCTGATGGAGCAAAGATCCACCTTTAATTTTTTCGGGTAAATCCGGTACTTGCCGAAGCCCTGTACCGCGTCCACATGGAACAGGATGTTCTGGTTATATGCCTTTACGATGCCCGCCGCCTCCTGAATTGGCTGGACAGACCCCACCTCGTTATTTACATACATGATGGATACAAGGATGGTATCTTTACACAATGCCTCCTTAAGCGCGTCCAGCTTCACCCTTCCGTAGCGGTCTACCGGAAGATAGGTCACGCGGAAGCCTTCTTCCTCTAAATGGCGCATGGTATTGATGATTGCCGGATGTTCGATGGCGGTGGTAATCAGATGCTTCCCTGCACGCTGGTTCGCCATGGCGACGCCCCGAAGCGCAAGGTTATCGCTCTCCGTCCCGCCGGAGGTGAATACGATTTCCTTTGGCTGCACTTTCAGAAGTTTGGCAAATGTCTCTTTTGCTTCTTTTATATACTGCTCTGCCGCAACGCCTTTGGCATGCATAGAAGAAGGGTTGCCATAGTCTTCGCACATTACCTTCTTTACCAGTTCCCCAACGCAGTCATATGCCCGGGTGGTGGCGGAGTTGTCTAAATATATTTCTCCCATTCATTTCACTTCCTGATTTTTTATTTTCTTATTAACAGAATATGTTCTTTCTATGTGATAGGTCACAATCAAATCTATTCTTCCAGCCGGAACATCAAAACAGACAGCATGGCAAGCCCCGCCGTCTCCGTCCTGAGAATCCGCCTTCCCAGAGTAACCGCCTTTGCGCCGCACTCCAAAGCAAGCTCCACTTCCTCCTTCTCAAAACCGCCCTCCGGCCCGATAAAAATCCCCACCGACTGCCCCGGCGCAATGGACTCTATCATTTCTTTCGTCTCCCTCATACCCTTGGCCAGCTCGTAAGGAAGCAGCACCACATCCAGTTTCTTTGCCCACGAAAGAGCCTCCGGGTAGGACATCACCTCCGAGACTTGGGGAATATACCCCCTGCCCGCCTGCTTCGCGGCGCTTAGGGCAATCTGTTGCCACCGCTCCACCTTTTTTGACGCCTTCTTCTCATCCAGCTTCACCACCGAACGCCTGGTACTCACCGGTATTACCTGATACGCCCCCAACTCCACGGCTTTCTGCACAATCAACTCCATCTTATCCTGTTTTGGAAGCCCTTGAAAAAGATAGAGTTTAGAGGACAATTCCGTATCCGACGGCATTTCTTCCAGAATCCGAAGGACAGCCTTGCCCTCTTCATAATTCTCTACCGCGCACAGGTACTTTAGATTATTGCCGTCGCTCACCATCAGCTCCTCGCCCGGGCGCATCCTAAGCACATTCTTCATATGCTTTACATCGGAACCTTCCACATAAATCTTTTCGTCCTTCACCTGAGAAGGTGTCACAAAAAAATGCTGCATCAATTCTTCCTCGCCGTCACAGATACCCACTCGCCCTGTCGATTCACCTCAAGAACCTCAAGACCGGCCGCTTTCACAGCCTCCGCCACCACAGTTTCCTTAACGTCTATTATTCCGCTGGTAATATAGATTCCGCCCTGTTTCATCTGGCGGACAATCACAGGCGTCAGCGGAACCAGCACATCCGCAAGGATGTTCGCCGCCACAACATCATACTTTTCATATCCCACCGCATCCTGCACAGACACATCGTCAATGATATTCCCAATCATAACCTCATACTGCTCTTTGGAAATACCGTTGACCTCCATATTCTCATGGGTTGCCTCAATAGCGCATGGATCCAAGTCGGTTCCCACCGAGTATCCCGCTCCGAACTTAAGCGCAAGCATCCCCAGAATCCCGCTTCCACACCCCACGTCCAGAATACGCGCTCCTTTTTCCACATACTTTTTCAACTGGCGGATACACAACTGGGTCGTCTCATGAGTCCCCGTCCCAAACGCCGTTCCGGGATCAATGTGTATGACCAGCTTATCTTCATCCTTTTTCTCCACCTTCTCCCAGGACGGGATTACAAGGATATCGTCAATATAAAACTGGTGAAAATACTGCTTCCAGTTATTCACCCAGTCCACATCCTCCGTCTGGGATTCTTCGATGGTACACTCGCCCACTTCCAGATAAGAACGCATCTCTTCCAGTTCCTTTCGCACGTTCATCAAGATGCTTCCCTTATCCTCCTCTTCCCCAAGATAAAAGGTCAGATAAGCCTTCCCGTCATCCTCCGGCAAATCCGGCAGGATATCCACAAACATCTGCTCCTTATCCTCCTTGGTCAGAGGCACCTTATCCTCAATCTGCACGCCCTCAATCCCCAAGTCCATCAACATACTGCATACGATGTCCTCGGCCTGCGTCGTCGTCGTCAGCCGGAACTGATTCCACTTCATAATTTATCTCCTTCCATTGCCGCCGCCCTCCCAAAAGAACCTGTGCGGCGTTTCTTTTCTTTTTGTCATCCGGCAAAATTCAAGACTCCCAGATGCTCAAGCAGAATCTTAAGCCCCATAAATATCAGGATAATCCCGCCGACAACCTCTGCCTTCGCCTGATACTTCGCCCCAAATATATTGCCTATTTTAACACCCGCCACAGATAAAGTAAACGTTATAACGCCAATAAAACAGACTGCCGGAACAATATTCACCTTAAGGAAAGCAAAAGTCACGCCCACCGCAAGAGCGTCGATGCTGGTCGCCACCGCAAGCCCCAGCATCGTCCTCACATCTAACGCCTCGTCCGATTCCTGACAGTACTCTTCTGTCCCCAACGCCTCCCTAAGCATATTTCCCCCTATCATACCCAGCAGGACAAATGCAATCCAATGGTCAATGGACCTAATCACATCCCGAAACTGTACGCCTAAGAAATACCCTGCAAGGGGCATCCCCGCCTGAAATATCCCGAAGTAAGCCCCTACAAGCGACGCCTTCCCCCATGTACATTTTTTCATGGAAAGTCCTTTACAGACAGACACGGCAAACGCATCCATCGAAAGCCCCACTGCGATCAGAAACAGTTCTATAATCCCCATGGCAAATCCGTTCCTTTCTTTTGTAAAAACTATCTATGGGCTGTTAATCCCACTCCTTATCTGCCCACTGAGCAATCCGCTTGAAATCCAGCACTAACTCCCCGCCAAAAATATGAACCGGAATCTCTGCATCAATGGGGTAGACGGCGACTTCGCCTTCCCCTTCCAGAAAATACACCAACACCTTCTTCGTATAGGGATCTACAATCCAGTATTCCCGCACCTTTGCCTGCTCATATTTCGCCAGCTTGACGATATAATCCCGCCGCTTGGTTCCCGGCGACACCACTTCCAGTACGAAATCCGGCGCGCCTATGATATTGCGCCTGACAATCTTCGAAGGATCGCATACAATCACCACATCCGGCTGAATCATAGTCTTCTCGTCGCTGTCAAGCTGCACGTCCACAGGCGAGATAAACGGCGTGCAGGCCCCGTCACGGTCTAGGATATGGTTCGCAATCTGCCTATGTACTTCCGCGGCCATCAACTGATGGAAGGTGGTGGGAGCAGCCATATCGTAGAAATATCCGTCGATCAGCTCCACCCTCAGGTCGTCGGGCAAGTCCCGGTAATCCTCAATCGTATATGAACCTGGTTTCCGTTTCACCTCGTATGCCGCCGACGCTTCTTTGACTACCATCCTATCCCGGAAAGCATTTTCCAAAGCATCCCATACCCTGTACTCTACATTTTCGGCGTTTCCTTCAAAGATCTTCCGTACCGTCTCAAGAGGAATATCCGATAATTCCGCGATCTGCGTATATGTATATCCCCATTCCTGTTTCCTGCGTTCCATTTCCTGAATTGTCATAATCATTACCTCCTACATTCCAAACGCCGCCTTTTCGGCATTCTCAAGCAGTTTTCCTGCCTCGTCTTCTGTAAGTCCATATTCCTGTGAAAGTAATGCAAATTCTTTCCCAACCCAGGTATCCGATACCGTCATGTTATCGCTGTTCACCGTCACCTTTATCCCCCGGTCAAGATATGTTCGGAGCGGGTATTCCGAAAGGCTCCTGACCGCCTTCGTCTGTAAATTGCTGGTAGGACACATCTCCAAAACGGTCCCCCGCCGGATAAGCTCCTCCATCAGCCTCTCATCCTCTGCCGCACGAACTCCGTGTCCAATCCGCAAAGCGCCAAATTCCAACGCTTTCCAGATGCTCTCTGGCCCAGCCGCTTCCCCCGCATGGATGGTGAAGGGCACGCCAAGACTTCGTGCATACCGAAACTCCTCCTCATAGTCACTGGTAGGGTACAAGGCTTCGGCGCCCGCCAAGTCAACTGCAACAACTCCCATTCCCAGATAACGGGAAGCCACCCGTATAGTCTCCAGATTCGCCTCATGCAGTCCGACGCCTCTCATACAGCACAAAATCGAGCGCAGACCAATCCCCTTTTCTCTCTTTCCCAACCGGCTCTCTATCGAAGCCCTGTCAAGTCCTGCAAGCACCGCCCGCACTGCCTCTTCCTGGGTAAGCCCATTCTGGCAGTGAAGCTGCGGCGCGAACCGGATTTCTCCATAACTAATCCCTTTTTTTGAAAGTCTAACTCCAAGCTCATAAGCCGCCAGCTCAAGATTCTCTGCCGTCCTAAGAACTGCCAGCGGAATATCGAAGCATTTCAGATATTCATTCAGACTCCCACAGTCGATTTTTACCGTAAGATAGGGGCGCAGCCCTTCCGGCGTGTCTGCCGGAAGTTTTGCATGTTCTCTGCCTGCCAGCTTAAGAATCGTTTCCGCCGACAACGAGCCGTCCAGATGGAGATGCAGATCTATCTTGCCATATTCCTCCATCCTCCGGTTATGGCTTCTCATACCAGCTTCTCCCATTCTTTCTCCCGAAATCCCGTCACAACAGCTGTATCCGTCACCAGAATCGGACGTTTTACCAGCATACCGTCCGTCGCCAGCAGTTCATACTGTTCTTCCTCCGTCATATCCGGAAGCTTATCCTTCAACTGCAGCTCTCGGTAAATCATACCGCTGGTATTGAAAAATTTCTTCAAAGGCATCCCACTCTTCTGATGCCAAGTCTTCAGCTCCTCTTTCGTAGGCTTCTTCTCCTTAATATCCCGTTCTTCAAATTCAACGCCTTTTCCCTCAAGCCACTTCTTGGCCTTCTGGCATGTACTGCATTTTGGATAGTGTACCAATAACATCTTCTATTCCTCCTTCTTATTTTACCACAGTATTCAATTCCTGCTCCAC
>BLMJ01000122.1 GCA_011960625.1 Lachnospiraceae bacterium
ATGAGATGGCGCAGATTTATATGGAATGTGTGGAAGAAGTGAACAATATCTGGGATAATGTCGTAGGCATGAATGAAGAGTAGGATTCTAAGACAATATAACAGGTACGAATGGGAGAGTTCTAAGTAACTAGAATAATTCCGTAGATATGAACGAGTGAATACAGGGGGTAATGCTATGGTAGGCGGAATCTCAGCGGTGAGCCCATATATAAGTTCAGCTTATGGATATACGGGCTATGGACGAAACAATATGGCAAAGAATACGGCTGTACAGGGAGCCGGCGGCGCAGAGGGTGTGCAGAAGGCTGACGGGGCTTCAAGACCCCAGCCTGGACAAAATGTCGGTTCTGTGTACGGTACACAGACGAGAATTGGAAACGGTGCGGTTTTGTCTGTGGGGCGCTCGGCAAGTCCAGGAACACCCATAGAGCCGATTCAACCGATATCGAAGCTGGAGGCGAATGCTTCGCGGGGTATAGGAAATACGATTCCTTTCCTAAGGGAAGGGATGGATCCGGCAGAGCTGGCAGTGCGAATGCGAATGAAATACAGTTTTGGTACGGAGGGAGTTCAAAAGAATACAGAAGAGGGTGAATGTCAGACCTGTAAGGAGAGAAAATATCAGGATGGTTCTGATGATGCGGGAGTTTCTTATAAGACTCCAACGCGGATATCGCCTGAACAGGCAGCTACAGCGGTGCGTGGACATGAGATGGAGCATGTTGTGAGGGAACGTGCAGCCGCGGCTCGTGAAGACAGACGGGTAATCAGCCAGTCTGTTACTATGCATACGGCCATATGTCCGGAGTGTGGTACAGCCTATGTCTCAGGAGGGACGACACGGACCACAACTGCATCGAACCCGCAGCCAGAACAGCCAGAGAAGGAGCGGCAGACGAAGGATGGGGGACCTGTTGCTGCATAGGGAACATAAGAAGAGAATTGAGAAGGTTTTATTAAGACATCAGCACAAAGATTGACACAATTTTTCAGTACTATAATAAAATGTAATAGACGATGTTATTAGACAAAGTTCCCATATATCAGGAAGTATAGTAAGAAAGAAAGAGGGGAAATATATTCATGCGTAAAAGTATTAAGACAATGGTTGGGATTCGGGTAGCTTTTGCATTTGCAGCCGTACTCGTGTACAGCCTGGTGGTAACATTCAATGTTTTTCTCATTAAAGATGCGGCGAATGACAGCAGTGATGCAAGTACAATGCTGGATACAATCGAAAAGGCGGAGACAGCACATTACAAATGGTCTAGCGGTCTGAGCAGTGCTTTGTACGCAGGGATTGAATTTGAGGGAACTATGGATCCTACAGCATGCGTATTAGGCAAATGGCTTTATGGCGATTTGAATACAGATGATCCACTTGTTATTGAGAAGAGAAACCAGATTGAGCCGATGCATAAGGAATTGCACGAATCTGCCGGTTATGCATTAGAGCTTATGAAGACAGACCCGGAGCAGGCACGTTCATATTATCAGAACACCATACGAACTAATCTGGCTGAACTTGTGTCCAATCTGGAAGAGATTATAGAAGAAGGCGCAAAACTAACCGAGGAAAGTTCAGAGAGCATGTTCCGTACAATTCATGTTGTGCAGGTATTAGCAGGAGTTTGCTTTTTCGTGGCGCTTATCTGTCTCATCAGTCTTATCAGCTATGTAATGAAAAGAGTTATTAGACCGATTATGTATATCAGCGAATGTGTTCGTCCGCTTCAGGAAGGGACGCTTAAACTAGATATGAACTATGAAGCAAAGGACGAGATCGGAGAGCTGTCCAATACTTTGGAAAATTCTCTGGAGGTTATTAAAGGGTATGTTGGGGATATTAACCGGATTATGAATCAATTGGCGCAGGGAGAGTTCAACGTACACACCTCCATGCCATTTATTGGAGATTTCAAGTCCATTGAGACTTCGATAGATAGCTTTACAGATACATTATCGGCATCCATCGGCAATATAGGAAGAGTAGAGCATCAGATATCCGGAAGTGCAGAACAGCTATCCAGCGGAGCACAGTCGTTGGCACAGGGAGCAACTGAGCAGGCAAGCGCGGTCGAGCAGCTATATGCGATGCTTGAGGAATTGTCAAGGAATGCGGCTAAGAATGTTGAGAAAGCTCAGAATGCACAAGAGAACGCTCGATTGACCGGAGAACAGGTAACGCTCAGCAGTCAGCAGATGGAAGAGATGGTTTCTGCAATGAACGATATTACCCAGGCATCCCATAGGATTGGCGAGATTATTGCAACGATTGAAAATATTGCGTTCCAGACGAATATTCTGGCCTTGAATGCGGCAGTAGAGGCGGCAAGAGCCGGAGATGCAGGAAAAGGCTTTGCAGTGGTTGCTGACGAGGTACGGAGTCTGGCGGCACAGTCTGATCAGGCAGCTAAGGCGACCAAAGATTTGATTGGCAATTCTGTCCATGTGACAGAGAAGGGAAGCCAGATAGTGGATGAAGTCTCTAATACTCTGCAAAAGACGTTGAATCTTGTAGTAGAGTCTAACAGTGCGATTGGATCTATTGCGGAAGTAATTCAGGGAGAGGCGGAATCTATTAAACAGGTTACAGATGGAATCGGGCAGATTTCAGAAGTTGTTCAGACAAATTCAGCAAGCAGTGAAGAGTCGGCAGCGGTTAGTCAGGAGCTTTTTGCACAGGTTACGATGCTGAAGCAGCAGACGGAGAAATTCAGGCTTAAGAAGTGATATGAGAGAGATATAGATAATATAAAAGGGAGTGCGAAAGCGCTCCCTTTTATATTTCTAGTATTTCTCTATTAACTTTGATTGAATAAGCCTTTAGTGTCTGGGATTGTCCTTTATAACCATACAAGCCTTAGTTGCCTCAACGGTTACATCAGAAATAAGCCTGTTAGTATAGTAACTAATGAGCGGGTCTACAGCCGCGGGTGAAGTGACAATATATCTGGGAGAAAGTCCATTCAAGGTAAGAGCAATCGTATCAGCAACGCAGCGATCACAGGTACAAACATCAAACTGACGCATATAATAGATAATCTTATCTTTTACAATGGACTCCATAATATTGATATAGGCAAAATCTGGTTCTGGCTCAGGCACAAGCTCCGGTTCCGTCTTAGGAACCGATGTAGGACCAGGCCCCGGTATAGATTCGGGAACCGGTACGCTTGGAATCGGCTCAGGAGATGGAACAGACACAGGCTCAGGGTCAGGAACCGGTTCTGGACTCGGTACGCTCACATTGTCTGATGCTGCTTCCATAGAAAAGGAAGCATTCTCCGTAACAGATGAAGCTTGCGCAGAAGTTTCGGTGGCTGCATTCGTACTGGAATCCGGAGCAGTATCCGCAGCTGAAGCTTCGTCCAACAAAGGTTCGGATGTCTTTGCAGCGGGAACTTCCTTTGAAACCGTAGCTGCAGCAAAGTCAGTCTTGTCCGGTTCTGCATCAACATCAGAGACATCTGAAGGTTCTGTATCAACATCAGAGGCTTCTGAAGATTCGGCAGCTTCAAACTGAGCAGATAGCTTCTGCTGTATTAAATCAGCAAGAGGGTCCTCGCCTGTTGTATCAATCACAGAGATGTTCTGGGACGGCGCAGAAGTAGAAACGATTTCAGCATCTACGGGAGAAGATTCCGAAGCAACAGAGGTCTGCGGCGTCTCATCTGCTGCTTCAGGAACTAGGGTTGTGTCTGTTGTCTCGTCTGTCGCAGGCTGGGCATCATGCCCGGCCAGCAGATTCAATACATGAGCTGTTTTATTACTTTTTCTTGCCATTATCTATGCCTCCTTATATGATATCAGAAGAAGTCATGTCCACAACTTCTCGGATAAATTCCTGATAATCCAGAGATGGCTTTGCATGGGGAGCATGGTCAAATATGCTGAGTCCATGTGCCGGCGCTTCTGCCACAGCCACACTGGTACGAATCTGAGCGCCAAATACACACGCGCCAATCTGGGATGCGATATTCTCCGCCATCTCCTTTACTTCACGAGCAAGCAGCGTTCGAGGATTATATTTCGTAAGGAGGATTCCAAGCACATTCAAATTAGGATTCACACTTTGGCGGACAGAATCTATGGTGTCTTTCAACTGAGAGACACCGAGCAGGCTTAAAATTTCTGGAGCCATGGGAATAATCAGGTGATCCGATGCAGCATAAGCATTCACTGTGAGAACGTTCAGCGCCGGCGGAGTGTCAATAATAATATAGTCGTATTCTGCAATTACAGGGAGCAGAGCTCTCTTAAGAAGTATATCCCGATCAGAAGAAGTAAATTCCAGTTCTGCGCTGCTCAACAAAATATTTGAAGTAATAATATCACAGTAATCCGTATCCTGAATTGCATCCTTAATAGAAACCTGGCCTTTCAGTACATCGTAAATGGTGCTGCAGTTCTCGATGTCAAGTCCGAGGCTGAAGCCCATGCTTCCCTGGGGATCCAAATCAATCGCCAGTACCTTTTTATTGTAAAATGAAAACAGTCCGGCAGCCAAAGCGCTGGATGATGTAGTCTTGCCTACGCCGCCTTTCTGGTTCGTAAGTGCGATAATAGTAGCCAAAATAAATTCCTCCATTCGTAATTAAAACTTATCTAACTATTATTTAAAGTATACTAT
>BLMJ01000123.1 GCA_011960625.1 Lachnospiraceae bacterium
TGCGCAGATTCTCATCTGTGCAGGCATGTGGAGAACATTCTGAATCACATTGACCAATACCAGAAATCAGCGAATGTGGATGCATTGCTTAGGGATAGGGAATTAGTCGGCATGGGGCTTGTAATCGATGAGACGGGCCAGGTATCTAAGTGGACGGCAATGCAGAAGAAGGATGAGAGCAACGATTCTCTTTGGTGGCGCGATAAGAAGTCTACCTCTTTCTATGCAAAGAAGAAGAGTCCGAAGGTCAGGACTTATAGTTATTCTCATACATCGAGCATGATGCGTCTGGCAGGGGCAAGAAATGTGAGCTCTGTTAAAGGATTGATTGCTGCCAAGTACGGAGAGATACAGCGGGTGAAGACGCAGGTGTCCGATTCAGCAGAAGCGGCTAGGATTGTACGGAAGATTAAGTCTGTAATTCAAAGTGGTAATATTAAGATTGCGAGGCTCCACAAGGAGGAAAACCTTGAGCTTCGGCAGAAATCAGCAGAGAGAAAGATGAAAGAGAAGCTGGCCCTTCAGTTAGCGCAGGAATTGAAGCGTAAGCAAAAGGCAAGAATGGGGTTAGAGCAGTGTCAGACATCAACAGCCCATATGGAGGATGTGATGCCTAATTCTTCTATGAGTGATGAGCAGTTTAGGCAGATGGCGGAGCAGTATGTGGACTCTATGTCGTCCACCGCATTATCAGCGGAGGCGGCAGCACTTTTAGGGAGCGCAGGAGCACAGGCGGTGAGTGTAGAAGTCATGTCCGCACCAGTTACATCAGTAGAATTTGTAGATTGTTCGGCGTAAGCGGGATTGTCTATGTAAGAAAAATAATCAAAGGGATAGGACAGCTGTTTTGCAGCCGTTCCTTTCCCGATATTTATTATATAAGAATATAGTTAGTGTTATTTCTTCTTTAGAATCGCATCTAATACCTGGCGAGAGGCAGTGATGGAAGCCTTCTGATTCTCGGCAGCAGCTTCTTTTAGTTCTGAGCGAAGGATTGGTATTTCTTTAGGTGCGTCAATAGCCAATTTCACCCAATCAGCTCCTGTATCAACGACGGTCAATGTGATATTGTTATTAATGGAGAGGGATTGTCCTTTCCGACGTTGTAGTATAAGCATATCATCAACCCTCCTTAGAAATTGTATCGCCAAGCGCATGACGGAACGTGTATTCCGGTTGTTCTAAAATAACCTGTTTGGCTTTGTGATTCAATGCGTTCACTACAAGAGGAGCCTTTAGGTTTACCGTGGACTCTTCTATGGAATCTCGAATCACGCCGATTACGTAGAATGAAATATCTTCTATTGCATCTGCACCCAGTTCATAAAGATCCTGTTGTGAAAGATTCGGTGAATAGTCGGGAAAGAAGCCAAATGGATTCATCAGTATAAATGAAAGGGTTTCGTCGTCCAGACATTGCAGAGAGAGCATGGAATCGTTTCCCTCTTGAAACGGAATGGGAAGATATTTTGTATGGCTTTCAAAACCAATCAATCCATTAATGATATGGATGGCATCTGTTTCCTCATAAGAGACAGGTCCAAAATATTTTGCGTTTATATCCAACGTATTATACCTCCTGGAAACTATTTTTATATGAGAAAAAGTAAGGGCTTATACTAAGCCCTTACATCTATTGGTTCATAATTAGGATCTGCACTCGGCGGTACATAGATCGGTCCACCAACATATTCTATGACAACATCGGGACGCTGCGTGATGGACATCTCAATATTGCCAGGGATAAATTCAAAATTGCCATTAGCCACTTTCAGGTCAAAATTTAATTTATCCATCTCATAATTGATTGTCAAGTCAGCTGCTTGGTAGCTAATATCTACAGGGGCAGAAGGGGTGAATCCAAGTTGAAATTCTCCGGTAGCAGGAGCTGTTCTCTGCTGCATGATCTGTCCGATTACATCTTGGCCGATATCTGCTTTTACCAGAAGCTGGCCTTCCTGTGCAAGCTGTGCAGTCGCGCTGTAAGCAGCTTCTTTTCCTGCCTGTGCTGTCTGGGCAATACTTCTGGTTGTGGTAGGAACAACAGAATTTCTTGCTTCAGAAGAATCCAGGTTTAGTTTCACAGGACGGCTCTTGATCGACAATCCGCCTTCATTACGGCTGATCTCCAATTCTGCTTTGGCTCGAGAATATTCAAGCCGCGCATTATTGACCTTCAGCTCATACTGAATAGGAACCGTTGTAATTCTGATGAGTTGATTCATATAAGACTTCCTCCTTTCTCATTCTTATATTTTTATTAGCGCATAAAATCAATAAATGAAGGGGTCAAAATCTGGTTACCTACTTTTAGTGAGGCATTGTAAGCGTATTGAGCCCATGAAAAGTTCATGATGGCCTCTGCCATATCAATGTTCACTACATTGTCAATCTGTGTGGAAAGACTAATCTCATTGGTCTCTAAGCGGTCTCTGGTAGTGGTGAGAAACTCGGTCTGTGTACCAAGAGTAGTTACAACTTCCAGGACATCCTCGCGTCCCTCGTCAAATTTACCCAGAAGTTCCTCATATCTATCGTAGTCAAAGTCTTCTTTCTCTAATTCATCGGCAATTTTTCCCATTAAAAGGAGCATGTTCTTCGGATCTTCGATACCGTCAGCATTGGCGTCAAACTTACCATAACCTACCATCTTAATGCCTGGAAGACTGGTATTGAAAGCACTGGATGAATCTATGGTAAAATCATCATTGATATTCAAGCCAAAACCTAAATCTACATAGAGAGAATCATTAGCCAGGTTCTTTAAGCGT
>BLMJ01000124.1 GCA_011960625.1 Lachnospiraceae bacterium
AGCGCTTTTGTGTTTGCCTTTTCGGGGATAGAAGAATAGATACCCTCATGATAAAAACGGTTCCAAAGTCCGCCGATTACGGCGCCCATGTCAGGGGACAGATTATTCGTCCGCGCCGCAATTCCTACGGCTATTTTTTCCTGTAATGTTACAATTTCATACTCCATAGCATTATGCCTCCTTTTTTGTTTATGGGACTATTCTATCAAAAGAATCATGACAACTATGTGTCATGATTTGAAGCTGCTCATAAAAATAAGATTGACGAAAAAAGAAAACCTATATATAATCATGTTATATAAATTATTTATATAATATGATTATATATAGGAGGAAGCATGCCAAAACAAAGAATAACAAAGGAAATTGTTGTCCATGCAGCTTTTGAAATAGCGAGAAACAGCGGCATGGAGCAGGTATTGGTAAAAAATATTGCAGACAAAATAGGCTGTTCTGTCCAGCCAATTTACAGCTATTGCAAAAATATGGACGGTCTGCGGTCAGATGTAGCAGAACAGACCAATATTTTTATAAGGCAGTATATGAGTGAGCATATTGACAAAGAGAACCTGTTTGCCAGTACGGGAAGGGCGTATGTCCGTCTTGCAAAAGAGGAGCCCTTTTTGTTTAAGATATTCATTCTGCACCAGAGAACAGGAATTTCTTCATTGAATGACTTGTATGAGAAGGAAGCCAGCCCATATGTTGCTGAAAGGATTGGGGAGGAATTAAAAATCAGCGTATCACAGGCAAGACGGCTACATTTGAATATGTTGATTTATACCATAGGAATCGGCACTATTTTTTCGGTGACGACGCCGGGGATTTCGGCGGAGGAAATCTATAAACAGCAGGAGAGCGCCTATGAAGCATTTTTAAAACAAGCATTGGACTTTGAAAGGGAGCAGATATGAAGAAAGGACTCATTATTTATCAATCGAAATATGGAGCAACACAGAAATATGCAAAATGGCTGCAGGAAGCGACAGGTTATGACTGTATCAGGACAAAAGATGCTTCGGTGGAGAAGGCGGCGCAGTATAAAACCATTGTCCTTTGCGGTGGGATATATGCTTCGAGCATTGCAGGCTTGTCATTTTTAAAGAAGAATTTCAGCAGACTTAGGGATAAGAGAATCGCCATATTCTGTGTGGGAGCCTCCGCTTATGATGAAAAAGCATTTCATGAATTTAAAGGGCATAATCTGAAAAATGGGTTGGAGAGTATCCCGCTGTTCTACGGACGGGGAGCCTGGGACATGGATAAAATGACGTTCATAGACCGGACAATGTGTAAGCTTTTGCAGAAATCTATAGCGAAAAAAGACCCTGCCTCCTACGAACCATGGATGATAGGACTTATGAGCGCAGTGGGACAGAGGGAAGACTGGACGGATAAACAATATCTGGCTTTGCTGCTTGAATATCTTGAATAATTTGTCTTTTTTCGGCGCCCATGATAGAATAGCAGGGAAACGGAGGAATTTGAAATGGAATACATATCTGCAAAGACTATCGTGACGAAAGTGAAAGCTCCGGCGAAGTGGTTTGGTATTGATTACAATATGAATATTTACAAGGGCTGCTGCCATGGCTGTATATACTGCGACAGCCGTTCAGATTGTTACGGGGTAGAGCATTTTGACAAGGTTCGGGCTAAGGAGAATGCGCTGAGAATCATTCGGGACGATTTGCGCAGGAAGACGAGAAGCGGCGTAGTCGGGACAGGGGCTATGAGCGATCCCTATAATCCGTTTGAGCGTAAGCTTGAACTGACCCGACATGCGTTAGAGTTATGCCATGGATTTGAATTTGGCGCGGCCATTGCGACGAAGAGTGCGCTTTTGGAACGAGATATTGATATTTTGCAGGACATTGCAGAATATTCCCCCGTTATACTCAAGATTACGGTGACGACCGCTTGTGATGAGCTGGCGGCGAAGCTTGAGCCGGGGGTATCGCGCCCGTCGGAGCGGTTTTGGCTGCTGGAACGGCTTTCTAAAGCAGGTCTCTATGCTGGGGTTCTGCTTATGCCCGTTCTGCCTTTTATTGAAGATAATCTGGAAAATGTGGGGGAGATTGTGCGGCGGGCGAAAGACGCGGGGGCAAGGTTTATCTATCCTTCGTTTGGCGTAACGCTTCGGGGGAATCAGAGGGTATGGTATTATCAGAAATTGGAAGAATTATTTCCGGGACAAGGGCTGGTGGAAGCCTATCAGAAGAGGTTCGGGGAGGCCTACGAATGTAGAAGTCCGAAGGCAGCAAAACTGTGGGCATATTTTACGGAGGAGTGCGAGAAAAGGCAGATTTTGTACCGTATGGAGGACATTATCAGCCAGTATAAAAGACCCTACAGGATAGAGCAGATGTCGCTGCCGTTTTGATGGAGCGGTTTGCAGAGTGTAACAGTGAAGATGGAGTTGGTGCAGCTTTGCGAATAGCCCTTTACAGTTAAGGAAGGGAATTATTTATATGAATGATTTATATTACGTGGAAGACGATCCGGACATTGCTAGTATTGTAAAAGAATATTTGGAGCAAAAGGATTTTAGGGTAACAATCTGTGCGACGCTTGCCCAGGCGAAGCTGGCGTTAAAGAGGCATGTGCCTACGCTGGTCCTGCTGGACTTTAATATGCCGGATGGCCGTGGGGACAGCTTATGTATGTGGATACGCGCCAATTTTAGAGAACTGCCGATTATTTTTTTAACGGTTCGGGGAGATACCTGTGATATGATTTCTGGTTTTCAAAACGGCGCTGACGACTATGTGGTGAAGCCTTTTGAACTGGAAGTGCTGTATTCGCGGATTTTGGCATTGCTGCGCAGAACCGGTAATGCAGCAGAGCAATATCTTTCCTGTGACGGAATTATGATTGACCAGAACCGTCGAGTTATATTTTATGCTTCAGAGCAAACTGCTATGACATACGGCAGACGGCAGGAAATCCATTTGAGCGCAGCCGAATATCAACTGCTTCTGTATTTGATGAAAAACAAGGGAAAGACTGTCACCAGAGAGAGAATCTTAGAGCATGTGTGGGATGTAAATGGGAGCTTCGTGAACGACAATACACTGACAGTTACCATGAAGCGGCTGCGGGATAAACTTCACCAGCCGGCCTGTCTGAAAACAGTCAGAAGTGTGGGCTACCGTATGGAGGATACCATATGAACGAGAGGAAACATATTTTAGTCACTGTCGGCTTCGTACTGTCTGTCAGCCTGTTTACGTCTGTGCTCTCTGCTATGCTGGTTTCTTATTATGACAGTTGGCATCAGTTCGAGCTTTTAAACGCCGTTTGTGAAAATGTGTTAGAGCAGGAGCCGAAAGTAAGAGAAACCATAGCCGCTGCGTTGAAGGAATACACAGGCGGAAATAATGGGGCAAAGGTAAGCGGCGGCGTATTATCATCATTAGGATACCGCATATCTGATTTCTCAGGTTCGTCTTACCTGCAAATGGTCCTATTGGGGGGCATAGGATTTCTGGCGGCAGTGGTTCTATTCAGTGTTACTTTTTTGTATCGGAATAAAAAAGAAGCCCTGCGGATTCAGGTTTTAGCGGAGTATCTGGAACAGGTCAATACTGGCAAAGCAGTCATTCTCTCCGTTTGCGGGGAGGACGATTTTTCTAAATTGGAGGATGAAATATACAAGACGGTGACATTTCTCTATCAGACAAAGGACGAGGCTGTGCAGGCAAAAAAAGATTTTGCGGAAAATCTCTCCAATATTGCTCACCAGATTAAAACGCCGATTACGGCCATTTCCCTGGCAGTCCAAATGCTAAAAAGAGATGTTTGTAACCCGCAGCTTGAGCGGGTGGAGAAACAGGTTTTGCGGCTTACGCATTTGGAAGAAGCGTTGCTTATATTGTCTCGTATGGATGCAGGAACAATCCAATTTCAAAAGAATGAAATAGATATCTATACTTTACTTGTACTTGCAGCGGATAATCTTCAAGAATTATTTACAGGTTTTGGAGTTTCCCTCGAGATACCGAAGTTAGGTGAAATGAAGGCCATTGCCGACTTGGACTGGACGATGGAGGCAGTCATGAATCTGATGAAAAACTGTATGGAACATAGCCGTGGGAAACGGCTCCACTGTTCCTATGCACAGAATCCTTTATACACAGAAATCCTGATTTGGGACGAAGGGGAAGGGTTTGCGAAAGAGGACCTCCCCCACCTTTTTGAACGGTTTTATCGGGGAAAGAGTGCAGGTGAGGGCGGCATTGGAATTGGTTTAGCCCTGTCAAAAGAGATTATTGAACGGCAGAATGGTACGATAGGGGCGAGAAATAGACCAAACGGCGGTGCGCTTTTTGAAATTCGCATCTATAGTCACTGAGTTGTAACTTTCGTTTGCTATAATGTTATTATAAAAAATGAAAGGGGAATATCAAGATGGAGATTTTAAAATGCCAGGGAGTCAGGAAAGTTTATGGCAGCCGCGGCAATCAGGTAGCGGCTCTAAATGGGATTGACCTGTCGGTCAGTAAAGGAGAGTTTGTGGCGGTCATCGGAGCCTCCGGATCCGGAAAATCCACCTTGCTGCACATTCTCGGCAGTGTGGACAAACCTACGGAGGGAAAGGTGGTTATAGACGGAACCGACCTCTCCCAGTTAGACCAGACCCAGGCGGCGATTTTCCGGCGGAGGAAGGTGGGGTTGGTGTATCAATTTTATAACCTGATTCCCACCCTGACTGTGCAGAAAAATATACTTATGCCCCTTGCACTTGATAAGAAAAAGCCTAATAAGGAATACTTTGAGAAGGTTGTAAATGGGCTTGGAATTTCCGATAGACTTGAGGCTTTGCCAAACCAGTTGTCAGGCGGGCAGCAGCAGAGGGTCGCGATAGCACGCGCATTGATTTACCGTCCGGCCCTGCTTTTGGCAGATGAGCCTACCGGAAATCTGGACCAAAAAAATTCCAGGGAAATCGTAGATATGCTGAAACTGTCAAACTGTAATCTGGAGCAGACGATTTTGCTGATTACCCATGATGAAAAGGTGGCTCTGGAAGCAGAACGGATTATTACCATTGAAGATGGGCTTATCATTAGCGACGAGCGGCGGAGGTAGTGCGTATGTGGAAAGATTATTCGTCAGGTTACATAAAAAATAACCCTTCCTCCAGCCTGTCTGTCAGGCTCTCAGCCTTGCTTTCAGCCTTGCTTTTATCCTTACTGTGCGGATTGTTTTATAATGCATGGAAATATGAGGTCGAGAGGATTGAATTGGAGGAGGGTGGCTGGCAGAGTCGGATGCTGGGCAATTTCAAGGATGAGGAGATAGACGCCATCAAGAATTTTGCCAATGTAAAAGAGGTTGTGGTAAATGAAAATACTGTGGATATTTATTTTGATGATTACAACACGGTTTTTTCGGATACGCCTCATATTGCTGAATTAGTTGGAGTTTCGCCGGAAACGGTGGTCTATAACTACGAGCTTTTGGCTATGTATCTGATTCGCCATTCCATGGACAAGGCGCCAAGGCTTTTGTTTCCCATGTTTATAGTGATTATGGTTCTTTCTACACTCTCTTTGATTGTAATCATCCATAATTCCTTTGCTGTTTCCATGAACGCAAGGCTTCACCAGTTTGGTATCTTTTCCAGCATCGGAGCTACGCCAAAGCAAATTCGAACGTGTCTTTTACAGGAAGCCGCAGCCCTTTGTGCTGTGCCGGTCATAGCCGGGAATCTGTTGGGGATTGCGGGCAGTATGGGGATTTTACAAATAGTAAATGCTTTGGGAAATAGTATCCCAGGGCGGCATGAGGCGGTTTTTGGTTATCATCCTTTAGCGCTGGCGCTTACTTTGTTCGTGACGGCGGTAACAATAGGGATTTCTGCGTGGCTGCCTGCCAGAAAATTAAGCAGGCTGACGCCGCTTGAAGCAATCAAAACTACTGACGAATTACAGCTAAGGCGTAAGAAGAACTCCCATTTGCTTGGATTTTTATTTGGCGTGGAAGGGGAGTTGGCTGGAAATGCTTTAAAAGCCCAACAAAAAGCTTTGCGGACGGCAGCTTTCTCGTTGCAAGCTTCAGTTCCTTACCTTCCTCAATGGTCTTCTTTAAGTCCTTGTAAACCTTCTTTGGCAGACGTGCCTGCATAACGGTATCATTGAAAACGTCTTCCCCGAAAATATCAGCTACATTTAACAGCTCACTCATATGTTTTAAGTTTCCTTTCTTGAAATGCTTTGACAATGAAAAAGGCCCTCCGACCTCCGGTCGGAACGCCTTTGTTCTTTCTACGCCTGTTAGTATACCTCAATCCGTTAAAAAAGGCAAGTAAAATTTTCTACTTCTTACGCTTTTCCAACTGAGCCGAATAATTCCATCTTCTCTTTAACCTTTGCAATGATTGCTTCATAGCCAGGCTTAAGCAGCTTACGCGGGTCAAAGCCCTTGCCCTCGCGGTCTTTTCCAGCCTCAATGTACTCGCGTGTAGCATCTGCAAATACAAGCTGACACTCTGTATTCACGTTAATCTTAGCAACTCCTAAGTCGATTGCTTTCTTAATCATATCATCCGGAATACCTGTACCTCCATGAAGAACTAATGGCATATCTCCTGTAAGCTTCTGAATAGCGTCCAGTGTCTCAAAGCTAAGTCCCGCCCAGTTCTCAGGATACTTGCCATGGATATTGCCAATACCTGCCGCCAGCATGTCCACGCCCAAATCAGCAATCATCTTACACTCGTTCGGATCTGCACACTCGCCCTGTCCGACTACGCCGTCCTCTTCTCCGCCAATTGATCCTACCTCAGCCTCAAGGGACATTCCCTTCTCACGACAGATCTCAATCAGTTCTTTCGTCTTAGCAACATTCTCTTCGATTGGATATTTGGAGCCGTCAAACATGATAGATGTGAAGCCTGCCTCGATACATTTCTTACATCCATCGTAGGAACCGTGGTCAAGATGTGTAGCAACCGGAACAGTGATTCCCATCTCCTCAACCATAGCAGCTACCATGTCCTGTACTGTCTTGAAACCGGTCATGTACTTCCCTGCGCCTTCAGATACACCCAAGATAACTGGTGACTTTGTCTCCTCTGCTGCTGTCAGGATTGCCTTTGTCCACTCAAGATTGTTGATGTTGAACTGTCCTACTGCATAGTGGCCTGCAACTGCTTTTTCAAGCATCTCTTTTGCTGATACTAACATTTTTAATTCCTCCAATTCCTTTTTGCCTTTTCAGATGCTTCGGCATCCATGGCATGTTATAATTTTCACTATGTTTTATTATATATCATATTGAAAAAAAAAACAATGCTAGAATTTTGATTCGGAAACTTTTATGCTCTACACTCAAGAAAAACTTGCGGGCAATCCCGTCTTACAAAGAAGGACTCTTTTTACTTACATAATTTAATATCTTTATTACATCCGACATGCCGACCCCTTGAAAACACTGGGTTTCTACAAAAAAATTCCTCTCAAAGATTACTCTTCAAGAGGAATTTCCAGTGACTCCAAGGGGAATCGAACCCCTGATTCCAGCGTGAGAGGCTAGCGTCTTGACCGCTTGACCATGGAGCCATATTTATTGTCTATCTCTTTCGTACTTGCTTATTATAGCAAATACTTTTCAAATAAGCAAGCACTTTTTTTATTTTTTTACAAATTTTTTAAACGGGTGTATAAAAAGATAATTGTTGACAAACCTACTCTCCAAATTTAAGATTAACATTAGGATACATCAATCTAATTCCACAAGGAGGACACACAATGAAATATGGAATTTATTTTGCTTACTGGGAGAAACAATGGGACGCCGACTACAAAAAGTACATAGAAAAGGTACGAAACCTCGGTTTTGACGTGCTGGAAATCTCTTGTGCAGCGTTGAAGAATATTTCCACAGCAGAAATGGATGACCTAAAATCCGAAGCAAGGAATCAGGGAATCACACTGACCGCCGGCTACGGGCCTTCTGCCGCTGAAAATCTTGCATCCGCTGACGAAGCAGTTACCGAACACGCCATCGAATTTTATACGGATATTCTCAAGAAACTGGAATATCTGGACATTCACACCATAGGGGGCGGCATCTATTCCTATTGGCCGGTGGATTACTCCAAGACAATCGACAAGGCCGGCGATTGGGCAAGAAGCGTACAAAACGTTCGTACCGTTGCTAAGATTGCCGGTGAGTGCGGGGTTGACTACTGTCTGGAAGTTCTCAATCGTTTTGAAGGCTACATACTGAACACCGCGAAAGAGGCCGTACAGTTCGTGACAGAAGTAGACGTTCCCGCCGCGAAGGTAATGCTGGATACCTTCCACATGAATATCGAGGAAGACAGTATGATTGACGCAATACTTACCGCCGGCGACAAGCTGGGACATTTCCATGTAGGAGAGAATAACCGCCGCTGTCCCGGCAAGGGAACGATGCCATGGGCAGAAATCGGCCATGCCCTTCGCCGTGTAGGATACGATAAAAACGTCGTTATGGAGCCCTTTGTACTCATGGGAGGGGAAGTAGGAAGCGATATCAAAATCTGGCGCAATCTCTGTCCGGACGAAGCAAAACTGGATTTGGACGCTAAAAACTCCGTGGCTTATCTTCGCCACGTATTCAGCGGACCCTATTCAGATTACAGCGTATAAGATTAAAAAAACAGCCCCGCCTATGAGATACTCACAGGCAGGGCTGTTCTATTTCTATATCTGATTCAATCAACGAAAGACTAAACCAATCTCATCGGATTAATCTTAACGCCAGGCCCCATTGTGGAAGTAAGCGTCACGCTCCTTAAGAACTGACCCTTTACTGCTGCTGGTCTTGCCTTGATGATTGCGTCAATAAGCGTCTGGAAGTTGTCCGTAATCTGCTCCTCTGTAAAGGATGCTTTTCCTAACGGCACATGGATAATATTTGTCTTGTCAAGTCTGTACTCAATCTTACCGGCTTTGATATCCTGGATTGCCTTCGTCACGTCCATCGTTACCGTACCAGCCTTCGGGTTCGGCATCAGACCCTTTGGTCCAAGGACACGTCCAAGACGTCCAACAATACCCATCATATCCGGCGTAGCAACAACTACGTCAAACTCAAACCAGTTCTCATTCTGGATTTTCGGGATAAGCTCGTCCCCTCCAACGTAATCTGCTCCGGCAGCCTTCGCCTCCTCAGCCTTGGCATCCTTTGCAAATACCAGAATACGAACCTTCTTACCTGTACCGTGGGGAAGT
>BLMJ01000125.1 GCA_011960625.1 Lachnospiraceae bacterium
CTCTGGATTTTACCCTCCATACATTAATAATCGGGTCTGCTGTAAGGATATAGTAGCATCGAATAAAATATCCTTTTTCTCTTGCCCTCTCAAGCAGCCTTAAGTTTCTCTCTGTTGATAATACCGTTTCAAAACAAAATTCTCTCATCTGCCCAACCTGTTCTTCTCGTTGCTTTTCTGCTAACTGTGCGGCTTCCAAATCAGAACATTTCAAATTTTTCTTAATCTCATCAGCATTAATATAATCCACCGGCGGCATTAATAATTCTGTAAATGTACTTTTTCCCGACCCGTTCGGTCCTGCAAAAACTATCACCTCAGGCTTTTTTGGCAATGCGCTCACTATAACGCTCCTTCCGCATTCTTTTTCCTATTTCTACCCTTGTTCCGTCGTCACTTTCATGATAGATAGTTTGAGTTTCTCTATCGTATACAACTATAGGAATATCCAATGCCCTTTTTTTCTCCAATTCGATTCTTACCGCTGCATTCGCACGTTTTACAACTGTCTCATCAGAAATATATTCTTCCCGTCTCATATCTTATCACTCCTGTCCGATTTTACATACTTTAACAGAAAACTTTTATCTATTTTTCAAGACTAATCTTCAAACTATTAGATATAGTATATCATTCTGATTTACTTCCTACTACTAAATATAGTATATCATCCCGATTTACTTCCTACAATCTTATTTTGTATTTAAGTTAGCAATATAAGTTAGCATAATCTATCGCTTCATTCGTAACAGTTCAGCCTTCCGGCTTCACTGTTACCTTCATTCTGCAATTTTATACAAACCTCATATGACACAGACACTCCCCAATTACCCCAACTGCTCTTCAATCTCCCGCAGCGTACGGTCTATATTATTCCCATGGACATACAGAATCTTCTGGCCTTTCTTCCTTTCATTCATAATCTTGTAATACAGCCCATGCTTCAAAATATCCGTATTTACAATAATATATTTTTTATTATGTAACACAGCCGGGTCAAAATTCATATAATCCGACGCCAGAAATTGACTGTCGGGAAGCCGCCGCCGAAGCTTCCTCTGCCAATTGCGATGTCCCCCTATAACAATACTTTGCTCCAGCCTTCCCGCATCGAACCTCTTCCTAAGACTCCTGATACTTTCCCCGCTCTTTTCCTCATCTGCTATGCCGCAGGTTTCCCCTTTCCTTTCAAATTCCTCTGCTATACCGCAGGCTCCCCCTTTCCTTTCAAAAATAAGTTCCCGCAGCCTTGCAAGCTCCGCTTTCTCTTCCTCGTGCTGAGCTTCTTTCTTCCTGCTTTCCCGCTCCATCCGCTCTATCTGCCGCTTTGTCTCGTCCAGTTCGCTCTCCTTTTCCTTTTTCTTAAGCTCCAGACTACAGATTCTCTCCTCCATGCGTTTCCTAGCATATTCCAGATTCTTAACCACGCTGTCCTCACAAGACTTCCGGTACTGAATCTCTTCCGGAATCTCATTCTCATACATCGTCTCTATCTGCTGGATGTATTTGCACAGCGTGGCAAGCAGGAGTATATACTTATACCGCTCCCAGTCTCTCTCTTCAAAAATAGTACACAGCATCTCCGCTTCCCATTTTTCCAGACATATCCCATAAAGAGCCCGTGTCTCCATTCCGAAAATGTTCAGCAAATCCTCGAGCTTTTCCCACCTTTCACACATTTCCTGATTTTTCTTATCCAAAAAATCACTCACATAATACGCCCCCGGCTCTCGGTGCTCTCTCAAGAATCTCCTATAAATCCGTTTCCCCTCTGTCATATCGACATCCTTCTCCTGAGGATGCAGCCGCCGGTCCTCATAGACCTTCAGCATACAAACCACCTGACAAAACTGATAATCCTCAAGTCTCGGTATCCCAAGGTCCTCCGCAATCACCATCTCTATGACCATCTGGGATAAAATCAACTCCACCATTATATCTTTTTCCATAAGCTCCTCAAACTGTTTCCCTTCCAGATGTTCAAGCTTCTTCACCACATTCTTCAGCGACTTATATCCCGCGTAAATAATACTCATAACCATCTGGTACTTCTTCTGCGACGCTTCCTCACGAAGCAGCAGCAACAGACCCACCGCCAGCTTTGCCGCCTTTCTCTCATCCAACAGAAATTTACGCAAGAATCTTTCCGATTGGTATTCCGAGCCCTGAAACGCTTCCAGACACTCCTTCTCACATCCCGTCAAAGACTCAAACAGCATACTTCGGCAACGGCTGTTTCTGATAACCGCATAAGCAATAAACGGAATCACATCAATCACAATCTCCTTTTTGTGCAGAAGCCGTATCGGCTGCAGAAGCCTCTGGTAAACATCCGACAATTTTTCAAAACTTCCTTCAGTCAGTTTTTCCCCGAACACTTCCTCATATATCTGCTCCCTCTTCTCCTCATTCAATTCCACTTTCAGTGCAAATACCTTACCCTGCTCATCTGCTTCCATAGAACACAGTTTCTTTTCACATTCTGCTATAATGACAGGGCTGTCGAGCATTTTCGACGCCAGTGCGGGAGTTGCCAAACACATATCCACAAACGCCGCTTTGGTGTTTACCTTACAGTGCAGCCCGCTAAATATAATCATATCTCTATCCATTTTAATCCTCCTGAAAATGCAGCCTTCCTTTCCAAACCAATTTCCCTAAACCTGCGAATCCTATGCAGCCATAGACATTCCTCCCTTACGAACAATAAACTTACCTGACGTTGAAATAATCTGGCGAACCGCCAAAGATAAAAATGAAAATCTCAGAATACATGAATCTCATATACACATTTCATTTGATGTGCTTCATTCTAGCACAGCTTTTCTTCGGTCACAAGAAAAACCATTCGACAAATTTCGCATAAAATATCCCAGTCTAAAGAATATTGACAGGTTTGGCATTGCGCTCATATTTCCCATATAGCCGGCATATAATGAAAAGAAGAGGTGTCTTACCATGAAAACAACAAAATTAAAATCAAACCTAAAACAAACGGCCGTATCTCTTTTCAGAAAAAGCCTGCACTTAAAAAAATATATCGCTTGGCGGGACAGGCCCTATGCGGCCGCGGCAATCCTGCTTGGCTTCCTGAATCATTTTCTCTACCAACTGTCCGGGGGAGCGCCTTTTGCCGCCCTGTTCTGTCCGGTAAACGAATCTGTCTGGGAACATTTGAAACTGATATTCTTCCCAATCCTATTTGTATCCATAGCGGAATACCTAAGATACCGTCCAGAAGCAGTCCGGTTCTTCTACTACCGTTTTCTGGCCGCCCTATGCGCCATGGCAGCAACCCTTACACTGTTCTATACCTATACGGGAATCACAGGGAAAAATTTTCTGTTGATGGATATTTTAATCTTTTTGGCCAGCATCCTATTCGGCTTTTATATGGACGCATATTTTTATAAAAAAAGTCTACGGAAAACAACACAGGCAACAACATTTTCATTGTGGATTACTGTATCCTTGTTCTATTTTGTATTCACCTGCTTCCCACCGGACATCCCGCTCTTTTTTTCGATGCCATAATGGAATTGTCATTTCCTAAAAATTTTGAAAAATATACTTGAAATTTGTGAAAATCATGATACAATAACAATAATTATTACTATTTTAGACAAAGGAGGATTTCATTTATGGAATTAAAAGGAAGTAAAACAGAGGCAAACCTGCAGACAGCATTTGCAGGCGAATCTCAGGCAAGGAATAAATACAGTTTCTACGCATCCAAGGCAAAAAAGGATGGTTATGTGCAGATTGCCAATATATTTGAAGAGACGGCAGCGAATGAAAAGGAACATGCTAAAATCTGGTTTAAGCTGCTTCACGGCGGAGCTGTTCCGTCTACAGTCGAGAATCTGAAAGATGCGGCAGACGGTGAGAATTATGAGTGGACAGATATGTACGAAACCTTTGCCAAAGAAGCCAAAGAAGAAGGCTTTGATGATATTGCCTATTTATTTGAGGAAGTTGGTAAGATTGAAAAGGAACACGAGGAAAGATACCGCAAGCTTCTTTCTAATATTGAAGGCGGCCTTGTGTTCTCAAAGGAAGGAGACTGTATCTGGCAGTGCTCGAACTGCGGGCATATTGCAGTCGGCAAAAATGCTCCGGAAAAATGTCCGGTATGCGCGCATCCACAGTCTTATTTCCAGATTAAGGCGGAGAATTATTAGAAAACCTCGGGGGCTTCCTGCGAACGGAGACCCCCGCCAGTCGGACAAAGTCCGCCCGTTCAGCAGAGACTACCTTACGGTTTACCCTTAGGTACACATATAAAGATTGCAATAGCAGTGGCGATTAAAAATTCTGTCAAAACTACAGATGGATTCCCGATCTCAAAGTAAAAATGGCCTATGGCATAAACTGCAAAGAACAGGAAATATACCGTCAGCGAATACAATACGCACTTCAAAAACAATGGAATAATCGTTTTAAACAAATCTCCTTCTACACAATTTCTTTAATCCCGCTGACATTATCAATCCGAAATATTTTTATGGACTTTTTCTTCTTATCCTGCGTCTTTACCATAACCCACTCATCATCCAAATCCACCAAAATCCCTCTGACAGAAAACATAATATCAATCATCAAAGGTTCTTTCACCGTAATCTCGCAAATCTTCCCCCGATAATCCGCAAGAACCTCCCGAAACGAGCAATGCGGCTCTCGCTGATTTTCCTCCCCCTTTTTCATTTCACAAATTATATATATTAGGAGACCGATTATGATAAACAGAAGAAGCTTCATTCTTTCCCCTCCTCTACAACCTCAAACCCATCCACAGCATTCACATCAATCAACTTAATCACTGTTTCCTTCTGTATCAGACAATTATCCTTCGTTCGGGTATACTCCACCCGAATCCACCCCTCCGTCACCTCCAGAACCTTGACCGCACTCTTAGCCCCGTATAAATCCATATCCCAGAACTTATCCGAATAACTGATTCTGACATATTTCCCCTCGAGCCATTTTAATATCTTCTGATTCGGCTTGCGGCTCCCCCTCACTACAAATTCCACTCCGTCTCCCACCAAATCATCTAGGCTCACCCCATAGATTTTTGCAAGCTCCGCCGCCTTATCAAGCGCCGGCGCCCCCTGTCCACATTCCCAATTCGAGATGGTCTGCCGCGTAACCTTCAATTTATCCGCCAACTCCTGCTGGCTATAGCCATGTTTCTTACGAAGTACAGCTAATTTTTCTCCAAGCATATTCCGCCTCCTTTCTTCCTTCCAGTGTACGGAAGCAGGGGCAAAATATCCAGCAAATTACTTTGGAATATCCGCAAATTTGTTTAGCACGGATGCCATTGCCGCAATACTCTTCCTCATAGACGAACTCATCCTGCTCTCCATAATCCTTCATATACTCATAGGTAACTTTCTGCACCTTATAAATCCCTTCTTCCTCAAGCCTTCCATATTATCAACCAAAAACCTCCGCTGCGGCAACGATTCTCAGCATTGATTCGTCCACTTTATCTCTTCCGTATGCATCAAGAAAACGCCCATAATACTTATTCGTTTTCAGATTGAACCAAAGCGTCCAAATTCCCCAAAAAATGTCTATATGCCTGTCGCCGACGCCTCCGTTTCCAACATCAATGAATCCTGACAACTTCCAGTTATTAAGAACAATATTAGGCAGACAATAGTCACCGTGAAGCAGAACCTTGCTCTGCAGAGCATCCTTCTGCGTTGTCAGAACCTCATAGGCTTCCTCGGCCGAACAATAGCCGAAACTGTCCGGAAAATGGGATTTATCATAGTTTCCCGTACGATAATTCTTCTGAGCGAAAGCAAGATACTCCCCTGTTCTGTCTGGAATCGGACAGTCCGTATAATCTGTTTCATGAAGTTTTCTTAATTCGTAAGCAATGGTATCACATAGGCGTTTAGGTTGCATAAGATACTCTTCGCAGGCACCATCCTCCCCCATGACAGCGGTTGTTAAAAGCCAATCCCTGTCACTTGAACTATAATTCAATACCTCTGCACCAAACCCTTTCAAGTGAAAATATTCTGTCATCTTGGCTTCTGCTTCGAGCCTTCCTCTGCCCGAACATTTTAAATAGTATCCTTTTCCCTTGTCAATAAAATAGACTTTTGCCTCAGGGGAGCAGGAACTATCATAAATATTTGCCGAAGAAACAAAACGACAAATGTCCTCCGGCATTTCGTCCGTCATTCTATTCAACAATATTTTCTTCATAGGGGCTTCTCCTTTTAATAGTTTCCCTTATTCTACCATTCCTCCCCCAACTAATCAACGCAAACAAAAAGAGAGCAAAGCCCCCTTTCCAATCAAGAAAGGCTTCACTCCCTCTTACAAAAACTTTATTTTCCCTGCATCCTTTTAATCACTTTCAGCCTGGTAAACTCCTCCCGTTCCTTTTCCTCCAGCGCATTATTAATCGTATACACCAGATTGCTATACATCGGAATTGTAATATTCTTCAGCGCATTCGCCCGTTTCTGCGTCTTCTTAATATTTGCCGCAAGCCGATAAGCCGCATTCTCGACCTCCGCCAGCTTAATCGTAAGATTTTTAACCGCCCGAAACGCCTCTCTTGCGATGTCAATCGACTCCTTCGTCGTCCCGAACGCATAAGTCAGATCATTCTGCTTATCATCATACTTAATATGGGGGATCTCCGTCCCCATAATACTCCTGGTCTGAATACGGATCGACTCCTCAATGGGAACCGTAAAGGCAAGCTCCTGCACTTTACTGATGCCCTGCTCTATATTCGCCCGCTGCAGACACGCATACGCTCTGGTAAACGTAATGTCAATTTCTTCCTGTATATTCTTTGCCTCGTCAATCAACTCCATCAATTCTTTCAAAAGAATATTCCGCTTCTTATCCATAAGGTCATACCCCTGATGGGCAAGCGCAAGGGAATTTTTAGCAAGCATCAGATTACCTTTGGTAGGAAATTCTCTCGGATCCATATACCGCCCTCCTTATCTGCCAAATATCAAAGCAGCATACCCAATCAAAACCAAACCGCACAATCTCATCACACGATGACGCCCTCACTGGAAACACCCTCATGGGGATAATACTTCTCAACCAGCTTCGTGTCAATCCGATCCAGTTCCTCCTTCGGCAAATTGCTTAGAAGCCGCCATCCCAGATCCAGCGTATCCTGAATGGAGCGGTTCTCCGTCGGTCCCTGCCCGATATAATGCTTCTCAAACTCCTCGCCAAACTTCAGATACTTCTTATCCAGCGGAGACAACTCATCCTCACCAATAACAGAAGCCAGGTTCCTCGCCTCCCCCACCTTGGCATAAGCAGAAAACAACTGGTTCGCAAGGCCCTGATGATCCTCTCTCGTATACCCTTCTCCGATCCCGTCTTTCATCAGACGAGACAGCGACGGAAGAATACTGATTGGCGGATAGACCGCCTGCCCATGCAGATTCCGGTCAAGCACCACCTGTCCCTCCGTAATATATCCTGTCAAATCAGGAATCGGATGGGTAATATCATCATTGGGCATAGTCAGAATCGGAAGCTGGGTCACAGAGCCGCTGGCCCCCTGCACGATCCCCGCACGCTCATAAAGTGTTGCCAGCTCACTATAAAGATATCCCGGATATCCCTTTCTGGACGGAATCTCCCCTCTTGAAGAAGACACCTCACGCATGGCCTCTGCAAAAGAAGTCATATCCGTCAGAATAACCAGAATATGCATATTACACTCAAACGCCAGATATTCTGCCACAGTAAGCGCAACCTTCGGCGTAATCAGACGCTCCACCACAGGGTCGTTGGCCAGATTCAGGAACATGCACACATGATCCGACACGCCGCTCTCCTCAAAAGTCTTACGGAAAAACTCTGCAACGTCATGCTTCACGCCCATCGCACCGAACACCACGGCAAAATTTTCATTCGTCCCATCTCCCAGAGACGCCTGCTTCACGATCTGCGCCGCCAACTGGTCATGGGGAAGTCCATTCCCTGAAAAAATCGGAAGCTTCTGCCCTCTAATCAACGTTGTCAACCCGTCAATGGCAGAAATTCCCGTACGGATGTAATTTCGCGGATACTCCCTGCGTACAGGATTCAGCGGCAGGCCGTTCACATCCCGTTTCTCCGCCGCACCAATTGACCCAAGTCCGTCAATCGGCACCCCGACGCCGTTAAACGTACGCCCCAGTACCTCCGGCGAAACAGCGACCTCCATGGGATGCCCTGTAAGCCTCGTATGGGTATTCCGAAGCGACATATTCTCTGTTCCCTCGAACACCTGAATCATCGCTTTATCCTCATACAACTCTACAATACGTCCCATCTTCTTCGTATTGCCATCCACCACAAACTCCACAATCTCATCAAAAAACGCGCCCTGCAGCCCTTCCAGCACAACAAGAGGGCCGTTAATACTGCTGAGACCCAGATATTCAATAGACATGTACAGCTCCCTCCTTATGCATTCTTCGCAATTACGCGATTATAGAAATCATCAATATCTCTTTTATACAGATCCAACAACTGCAGATTATCATTGGGCACATCATACTTAATCGCAATGACCTTCTCGAAAATACCCTCCGCCTTTAACACAGACATGGGCTGCCCCATCGCTACCAGATGCCGCGCCGTCTTATACAGATACAGAATCACATCCATCATCTTAAACTGCTTCTCCATAGACACACAGGTATCATCCTTATGAAATGCATTCTGCTGCAAAAATCCCAGCCTTATTACCTTCGCAATCTCAAGGACCAACTTCTGGTCATCCGGAAGTACATCCCCGCCGATCAGCTTTACAATCTCCATCAGACTGCTCTCCTGATTCAGAATCGCCATCATTCGGTTCCGGTAATCTACGAATTTCGGAGACACATGATCCGCATACCAGCCACTCAAATCATTCAGATACTCACTGTAACTGCTCAGCCAATGAATCGCCGGGAAATGCCTCGAATACGCCAAAGACTTATCCAATCCCCAGAAACACCGGACAAATCGCTTCGTATTCTGAGTCACAGGCTCCGAGAAATCACCGCCCTGAGGCGAAACAGCGCCGATAATCGACACAGACCCCGTCTCACCGTTCAGCGTCTGCATCATACCCGCTCTCTCATAGAAAGCCGACAGCCTGGACGCAAGATACGCTGGGAAACCTTCCTCTGCCGGCATCTCCTCCAGACGTCCCGACAGCTCACGCAGCGCCTCCGCCCAACGAGAAGTGGAATCCGCCATAATCGCCACGTCATAACCCATATCCCGGTAATACTCCGCCAACGTAAGCCCTGTATAAATTGAAGCCTCACGGGCAGCAACTGGCATATTTGAAGTATTCGCAATCAGCGTCGTCCGATCCATCAGAGGATTCCCGGTCTTCGGATCTACTAGCTCCGAAAACTCCTCCAACACCTGCGTCATCTCATTTCCACGCTCACCGCATCCAATATAAATAATAATATCAGCATTCGCCCACTTCGCAATCTGGTGCTGGGTCATAGTCTTTCCCGTCCCAAAACCACCGGGAATCGCCGCCGTTCCCCCTTTTGCAATGGGAAACATGGTATCCATAATCCTCTGTCCTGTCACAAGAGGCACCGTAGCCGGAAACCGATGGCTCACAGGTCTGGGCACACGAATCGGCCACCGCTGCATCATGGTCAGCTCTTTTTGGCTCCCATCCGACAACTCAAGCACCACTAATACATCCTGAATCCTATAATCTCCGTCAGGAACCACAGACACCACAGTACCCTCCACATCCGGAGGCACCATACATTTATGCAGAATCGCCGGTGTCTCCTGGACCTCGGCAATCACAGTCCCGCCGTGAACCGACTCGCCCTCGGCAACGGTAAGATGCGTCTCCCACAATCTGTCCATATCCAGCGAGTCCACAGAGACGCCTCTGGTAATAAACGCACCGCCGTCGTCGGCAATCCTCTCCAGCGGACGCTCAATTCCGTCAAAAATATTATTCAGGATTCCCGGCGCAAGGGTTACAGAAACCGCCGCTCCCGTAGCCTCCACCTTCTCACCAGGACGAAGCCTGGAGGTCTCTTCATACACCTGAATGGTCGTCACATCCTTGTCAAGAGAAATCACCTCGCCAACCAGCTTTTCCTCCCCGACATACACCATCTCAGACATCTTAAACTCCGTCTTATCCCTCAGGTAAATGACAGGCCCGTTAATCCCATATATCTTCCCAGTCATAACACTATCCAACCTGCACACCTCCCTTGAACATAAACTTCCTGTACTCATTCTCAATCGCACCCTTAAACGCATGGTCGATCAAAATATTCTTCTCCTTAATCACAGCCCGCACACCGCCGATAAAATCCTCCTTGCTCACAGTCAGCGCCATACCCGTATGCTCCTCAAGATACTCCTTCTTATCCACGTCCGACGGATTAATATAAATCGTCATAGGCGCGCCGTTTGCAAACTTCGCCGCCTTCTCAATATAAGCCACCAGCAGGCGCGGATACTCCTTTGACTCCATATACTCCCGCACCACTTCATGGACTTCCTCAAATAACGCATCCTTCAATTCCTTCTGCGTCTTACTCAATTCCCGCTTAAGCTCAAGCTGCGCCTTAGACATCGCCATATTTAACTGCTGCTGGGCGCCGCCGCGCTCCGTCTTCACTCGCGTCTCCGACTGGCGAAGCATCTCCGTCCTATGCTGCTCAAACACACCAAGCAGGGCATTCTCATGCTGTTTTATAATCGCATTACCCTCAGCCCTTGCTTCCTCCATCGCCGCCTCTTGCAAATGTGAAATCTTATCATCAATCGTCAAGTATGTCACCCCACATTCCAACTATGGAAATCAAATCCATGCCAGCCCCCTGGCCAAAGACCTGCTCCACCGAAAACATTTACAATTTCAGTCCAATCGCCTCATTCACATAAGAAGTGATAAACTCTTTCTTACGTCCGGTACCGTGTCTGTCTGGAATCTCAATCAGCAGAGGCATGGTTCGCCCCAGCTTAATCTCATCAATCAAATCTGGGAACTCTCTGCCGAACTTCTCCGTCAGCAAGATCACGCCAACGGACTTATCATTCATCGCTTTCTCAATTGCCTGGCGCAGTTCCTCTCTCTCATGGACAACAATACCGTCAACACCTGCAAGCCTCATACCCGTCAGCGTATCGACATTATCACTAATCAAATACATCTTCATCTTACAATTTACCCAAAATCATAAAAGAAATAATCAACCCGTACAAGCAGACACCTTCCGCAAGACCAACGAAAATAAGAGATTTACCAAGGGCGCTGGAATCCTCACTGATTGCACCAAGGGCAGCGCTGGCAGCACTCGCCACGGCGATACCGCCGCCGACACAAGAAAGGCCAGTTGAAAGCGCAGCGGCAAGATAACCAAATCCAACCGCATTTGAAGCAGACTCAGCAACATCCGCCGCCTGAGCAGGCGCACCGCCGAACATCATAATAGCTGCAATGGCAAACGCCCCAAAATAAAAGAATGCATTTACCCCGACTGCCCTCTTATAACGCTTCTTCGTCTTCTCCCCAATCAAAAAATATCCAAAAGGAATAATAATACTAAGCACCAGCGCCGTAATAAGTAATAATTTTACTGTTAAAGTCATGATAGATATCCTCCTTACCTCTATTTAATCTGCTTGTTAAATGGTTTAAATTCCCGTCCGCTCCCTTTATAGAAACGGCTGAACATCTCATAATATTCCAGACGGAGTACCTGAATCCCGACGATCAAGCCCTCCAGCGCACATACGATTACATTTCCCAAAATAATTCCGAATAGATTAGGCGTTCCATTCTCCGCTCCCGACAGCATCAGCACCACTTCCATAATCGCCGCATGGCTTACGGCAAACGCTCCGATACGCACATAAGAAAGCGTATTAGAAAAATAACTCAGAAGCGTCTCGAACAGCTCAAAAAATCCCTGAACAAAAAACATAACCTTACTTTCTTCCATCTTTTTATGGTTATGCTCCACCAGATTCGTAAGGGGCTCCTTGAACACAAAAATCAAAATCGGAATCCCTAGGAATACTGCCATCATCACATTACCCGGCACCTTATGTCCGGTCATATACAAAACAATCGTCAGCACAAGGAAACCATAGAACACAAGTCCCGCAATACCATTGGTCGAAAACCACAGATTTTCTGTATCATGAGCTCTCGCCGCATTAATAATCTGGAAAATCATTACCAGAATATTCAGCGCCATACCAAAAGCAATGGCAATAATAAACACCGTATTCAGCTGCCCGATAAACGGCAGATTCGTCATGGCGTCCACAGGACGCATCCAGAGCGCTGGAATCAAATCCTCAAATCCGAAAACACTGCCGAACATCACGCCAAAACCCATGGAGAAAATTCCCGCAATCGACACGATTCCCGCCAGGCTCATCTTCTTCTTGAGATAAATCAGCCCGCCAATCAGAAATAAGCAGAAGCCCTGCCCCACATCACCGAACATCGCGCCGAAGATAAACGTATAAGTCAGCGCCACGAACATGGTCGGATCCATCTCATCGTGCGCCGGAAGTCCATACATCTTGATAAACAGCTCAAAAGGCTTAAAGAATTTCGGGTTCTTAAGCTTCGTCGGCGGTTCCCCGAAAAACTTCTCCCTGTCCTCCTCCACAACGATAAACACGCGGTCGTCATCCTTCGCTTCTTCCATCAGAGCCGCAACGTCGCCTTCACCCATCCAGCCGCAGAGAATATAATAATCTTCCTTGGTATCACCCACGTCTGTCCTCGCCGCCATCTTCCGGACGTCAAAATTATTCGACAACTCCTCAAGCCTCTTCCTAGCTCCTAAGATTTTAGCGGCATGGCTTTCCACCAGCTCCTCAATCTTTTGGTCAATCTCCTCAATCTGCTTCCGGTTTTCCTCAATATCCTTCTGCATACTTACGCAGGCATCCTTAGGAGTCCCAATAAATTCTGACGGAATCGTAATCCGTTCAAAATGCAGGGAATTAAACGCCGAATCTACCTTCATCGTGTCCACGTTCGACACAAAATAACACCCATAGACATAATTCTCATTTCGTGTTCCCTCCAAGAACACGGCCTGCAGATCACCGAACAGATACTTCTCTAATTTTTTATAGTAATCTACCCCGATCCTTCCAAAGCGGATCTTCATATATTTATAACGCATCGTCTTATGCAGATCCAGTTCAAGAGGAGCAAACGGCTCCAAGACATTCAGGCGCTCCCTGACTTCATTTTCCTTCTTATTGAGCAGCTCCTTTTTCTCCTGCAGATCCAGATAATCATGGTTGATCTCTCGGATAAATGCAAGCATCTCCTCTTTCGACATAGATTGGTCGATATGCTCGGTTTCTTTGGTCAAAAGAGACGCAAACTGTTCTGCCTTGGCCAAGGCGTCTTTATAAGGATTGACCTCCACGAAAGGCAGAAGATTATCCGTTGTTTTAAGCTCAGTGACCGCATTTTCAAGCTGCATCTCATATTTAGACAGATACTTGTCGCATACGCGGTCGATATCCATTCTCGGACCACTGATGCTTAGAAACTTCATCTTAACAATCATTGCATCACACCTCCTAAGTATCCTAACGTTTCTCTTGAAGATAAGCCGTAACGGATACATTCAAGGGCTGTAGTTAGTTTGTATATTTCTTCTTCTTTCAAAAACAGGTAGGTATTCACCGTGGCTATTGAGTAGGGATCGCGTCTCCGGTCGCTGATATACTGGCGGCGCAGACATTCTTTATAGGTAGCTTCCAACGTCTTTCCACTGATATCTGCATATCTCCTAGCATAATACGTCTCCTCCAAGCGTTTCTCATACTCCTCCACAGTCGGAGTCTCTACAAGGCTTTTGAACTCCTCCAAGCTAAGCCTGTATTGTACAGGAATCGTCATAGAGTAAATATCCGGCGGCAGTTTATTGTAATACTTCTTCGCCCTGTAGATCCATTGGATATTCAACAGGTCAATCTTCATGCCGATATCCCGAACATACATTTCTCGTTCCTTACCACTTAAAATCCGCCTGTTCTTTCTCCACATCTCAGAGAAATAATACAGGTCAAGGGTCAGGTCATAGTCAAATAGCGTCGCCCCTTCCGTTTCCCTAAGAGCCTGAAGCGGCGCATAATACTCCGTGTCCTTAAGATTATCAATCAGCTCTTCCACATTGCGCGACGTAATCAGCCGGTCAATCGAAATCTGGGAATATTTGTCAAAAAATTCCTTCTTATAAGCAATATCAAAGGGCATATCATAATGGTTAAATACAATACGAAGACAGTAGTTAATCAAGTCAATCTCATACCTCTTCCAGTACAGCTTAAGGAACTTCTTCTGCTCCATCCCTGCAAACCGAAATATCCTCGTATAGTCGTCAAACAAAGACTGGTAAAGAATCTTTTCAACATTCCCCCTATGATATAACGAAATATCCATCTGTTCCACATACCTTGTATAGGCTGGCTTTCCCTTCAGATACTCTATCGCCTCAGGCACGCCTCCTAAATTCGCAATATTCTCAAAATCCCGCCATGTAAGAAGCTTCGCCTGCATCGCCCGTATCTTCGTGGTAAGTCCGCTGTACGACATCACACTACCCATGCCCTACACCTCTACAATATGCGCCAGAATCTCTCTGGCATAGGCAGTATGGTTTTCCTCAAATTCCTTCTTTAAATTATCAATCGTCGAGTGGTTCTTCTCCCGCTGCTCCTTGAGGATCCGTTCCATCTTCTCCTTTGCCTCCTGCCTGATCTGCGCCAACTGCTCCTGAGTGTTTTCCTCAAGCTCTCTGTCAAACTTGTCTCTCTGAGCCTGAAGCTTCTTCTCAATTTCACTCTTTTTAGCCTGCGCATGCTCCACAATCGCTTCCGCTGTCGCCTCGATATCTGCCAGTTTCTTAACAACCGTGTTCATTGAGCCGCCTCCATTCCTCTAAGATTGTAACTGCTGAGATTCCCTCACCGCTACCTGCAATCGTAACCGTTTTGTTCTCCTCACCGTTACCAAAGCCTTGCAGTCATATGCGTCGCAAACCATGTTGTCTGAGTTTCGCAGCCTTATCTCCTGACATGGCTTTTGCCGACATATCCCGCTAATTTGCACACAATTATAATATACTCCGTTTTTTCAAAATTCTATAGTAAAAATCAACAAAAAAACCGCTGATTGTTAGGTTTTTCACCCACTTATATTTAATTGACATTTTCCCGCCCCCATTATAAACTAAGAAACATACAAAAATGCTTGAAAATAGGGGGAATTCGCATATGCGTCTTAGAAATATACCACGCGCCAAAAGCGTGCTGAACGAATGTAAAGAAGTTGTTAAAAATGAAGCCGACTGCTGCGGAAGGTGGCGAGAAACCTTCGGGAATACCAATCCCATCCATATAGAGATCGGCATGGGAAAAGGGCAGTTTCTTCTGACCCTTGCCAGTCAGAAACCGGAAATCAATTATATTGGAATCGAACGGTACTCAAGCGTCCTGCTGCGGGCAGTGGAGAAACTAAAGGAGATGAAACCGCCACTGTCAAATATCCGCCTCATCTGCATGGACGCCTGCAGCGTCACAGAAGCATTTGCCCCCGGAGAAATCGACCGCATCTATCTGAACTTCTCCGACCCATGGCCAAAAACAAGACACGCCGCAAGAAGGCTGACATCCAAAGAATATCTTGCACGTTATCATCATATCCTGGCAAAGGGCGGTACTATAGAATTTAAGACAGATAACCGCCTTCTCTTCGATTTCTCTGTGGCAGAAGTCGAAGCTTCTTTGGATTTTCGGCTGGCAGGGTGTACCTACGACCTGCACCATGATATAGAGATGAATCAGGGAAATATAATGACAGAGTACGAGGAAAAATTTTCCTCCCTAGGGAACCCCATCAACAAATTGATTGCTATAAAAAATTGATATAACTTTCAGCTTTGTGCTGACCGTATTTTTATTCACGATCTACACTCTCCTTGCATATATAATATTGATGAACTTATGTCTGGAAGCATGCACATGGGACGAAAAAAAAGGAAGAAAAATATCCGGCAAAAATTATGCGAATTTACCTACCATAGAAAAGGGCTCCATAAGAAACTACTCTGCCTGAAAAAATCTATGGATGAAGTGTACCACACACTGAATCCCGGCTGCTGACTTCGGGCCAAGGACATTCTGACAACAAGGAAGGTATAATCAATGCAGCATTTAACATCCCAAAATTTCTCCACAGAGACAACACGGGGACCACTTCCGGTCATCGTCATGTTCTACGCAGTCTGGTGCGGAAAATGCGCCATGATGAAGCCTATCTTAGAAGAGATAGAACGAAAATACTGCAAACGGATACGGTTCTGCGAAGTAGAAATCGACGAATCCCCTCTTCTCGCCGCTGATTATGAGGCAGATACCGTCCCAACATATGTCTTTTTCCGAAATGGAAAATTCCTCGGCAGTATGCAGGGAATCATAGACCAGGACGTATTTGAACGCCGCCTACAAAAAATCTTTAGAAATAGTTAAGTCTTATTTCATTTGCAAATACAAAAGAATATGTTATATTAGGGGAGATTCAAAGAAGAATACTTAGACAAAAAGGGGGTATCGGTGGTCTAACACCAGGCAATATGAAAAATATGAGAAAAATCATACCAGTAATCATGGCAGCCACACTCATCTGCTCAAGCCTGCCTATGGCAGCGCAGGCAGACGGAGCTAAGGTCGTCACAATCGGGGCCAACCTTACAGACGAACAGAAAAAATCGATGTACGACTACTTCGGAACTACACCCGAAGCCGTCAATACCATCGAGGTTACAAACACCGACGAACGGAAATACATGGAAGGAATTGCCTCGGAAGCACAGATCGGGACACAGACCTATAGCTGTTCTTACGTAGAACCCACAACCAGCGGAGGCATCCAGGTCAAAGTAGGAAACCTGACCTTCGTCACAAGCTCTATGATTGCCTCCACTCTGCTGACCTCAGGCGTAGAGAACTGCAACGTTGTAGCAGCCTCCCCCTTCGAGGTATCCGGCACAGGAGCTCTTACAGGTATCATGATGGCCTACGAGAAAGCCAGCGGCGAGACTCTGAGCGAAGAACAGAAATCTGCTGCCACGGAAGAACTGGTGACCACAGGCGCACTTGCCGACGCAATCGGCAAAGAAGAGGCCGAGAAACTGATGAACGAAGTTAAAAAGGAAGTTATCGAGAATGACCTAACCGATGCCGATAAAATAAAGGACGCCATCACAGACGCAGCAAAAGACTCCAATATCACGCTGACCGAAGAGCAGATGGCACAAATCAACGCATTGATGAAGAACATTTCCCAGTATGACTACGACGTGAACTCTCTGAAACAAACACTGGAAAATCTGGAAGGCAAAGTCAATGACAGCGGATTCTTCCAAAACTTATGGACTTCTGTAAAGAACTTCTTTACAGGCGGCTCTAATAGCGGCGACGGCGGCATCATCAACGACACCAAAGACGAAGTACTCGGGGAGAACGCTGTAATCGACAGCACATTAGAAGTCTCCGGCAATGACAGTGAAACAGATGAAGACGAAGGCGGTTTCTGGGATAAAGTAACAGGATTCTTCAAGAACCTCTTTGGAGGCAATGACAAAGACGAGGACGAATCCAAAGAAGACTCTGAAACCGAAGACAATAGCGAAAAGGACATTGAAAATGACTCCGAAGCTTCTGACGGCACAGAGCAGCCCGTAGATACAGCCGGCAGTTTAGACTCTGAAGGGACGGACAACGAAACTGCCCCGGCGGATGAAGGAGCCCTTAATGCTTCCGACAATCCGCCTAACGCCGAAGTTCCAAACAATAATGGGGGGGATACCGCCAACACTGATACTCAGGCCACCGATACCAATTCGAATGACAACACAGGCGACGCACAATAAAAGCGATTATCCCCTTATTTTAAGGGCAATAAGGTCAACCGGGCTACCCAAGCAACATTTTTTCGGCAGCCCTTCTATGTTAAATCTTTTTTACTTTAAATCTCTTTTACTCTTCTACATTCCACGCATCTTCACCATCCCAGATATCTCTCCAGTCCTTAGCGCTCTCCCACAGAAATACCTGTCCTTTAAGCAGACGGAAATTCCGGTCAGCCTTCCTAAGTCTCTCCATCTCCTCATCTGTCAGGAAATCTTCTGTCGTACATTTCAGATTTCCTACATATTCATTCTCAAATACAGAAAATGGAATCGGAACCTGCCCTCTCTGCACTGCCCATTTCACACAGATAGTTGCAGGATGGCAGTTATGCGCCTTGGCAATCTCAACCAACTCCGGCATCTCGAACGTAACCAAATCTCCAGGCGCCGTATCCCTCTTTGGACGGCAGGGTGAACCAAGGGGGCTGTATGCAATCGGAAGAATATCATGGGCTTTACAGTACTCAAAAAGCTTGGGCTGCTGGAAAGTCGGATTAATCTCCACCTCAAGCACCACCGGCTTAATCCGGCACAGCGGAAGAATCTGCTCCATCTTCGTAATCGTAACATTCGACATTCCGATCCCCCGTACCAATCCCATATCTACCAGTTTTTCCATCTGCCTCCAGGTAGTCATATACTCTTCCAGACAAAACGGTACATGGTTCGGATCTCTTCCTTCTAGCTTAGCTCCTTGCTCGTGATGATTTGGGAAGGGCCAGTGAACCATATATATATCTACATAATCCAGCTTAAGATCTCGAAGGCTCTTTGCACAGGATACAAGGACGTCTCCTTGTTTGTGCATATTGTTCCATACCTTCGTCATAATCGTCATATCCTTGCGCTGTACGATTCCTTCCTCGAAGGCACGCGCATAAACTTTCCCAATCTCCTTCTCATTTCCATAAGCAGCCGCACCGTCAAACAGACGATATCCCGCCTTAATCGCTCCATAAACGGCATCTGCAACCTGAGTGGAATCAAACTTATCATTTCCAAAGGTTCCCATACCAATTCCTGGAATTACCATACCATTACTCAACTTTCTCTGTGGAACCAGAGCCGGATTTACTTTCTCCATCATCATTTTCTCCTTTCCTACTACAACTGAACTTCTGTCTTATAATATTCTTTCAGGCATTGATAGCCTGTCTCAAACAGACACTTCTGCCTGTCGTACACAACCTGATTCTCACGGTTTGGTTCAAACGTTTTCTCCTGCTTTACAAACTGACCAACCACGGAAAAATCCTCAAATACGCCGACTCCCACGCCTGCAATAACCGCAGCCGCAATGGAGGTGGCTGATTCTACATTATCCAACCTGTGAAGCGTAACCCCAAGGACATCTGCCAAAATCTGTGCCAACACATCTCCTTTTGCTCCGCCGCCTGTAAGTACTAGCTCCGTCACCGCTTCTTTCTCTCTCTGCGCCTTCAAAATCAAATCAAGATTCATTGCAACGCCTTCCAGCACAGCCCGAACATAATCGCACTTCTCATGCTCCATCTTAATACCTAGAAAACTACCTGAGGTGTCCGGATTCCACCGAGGACTCCGCTCTCCTAACAGATATGGAAGGAACACCAACCCTTTCGCTCCGGCAGGAGATTCCATTACAAGCCGGTTCAACAAGTCATAGACGGCTTCCCCCGTCTCTTTTGCTTCCTTCTCTTCATCTCTGCACAGCGCATTTTTAATGTAAGAGTAGGAGCTGCCTGCTGCCTGCATGGTCCCGCATGGCATATATTTTCCAGTAATCACATGTCCAAAACAAATCAAGGTTCTCTCTTTATCAAGAAATACTTCATCCGAGGTACCTGCAATCCAGGCCGAAGTACCAAAAGATAGAAATCTGTGGCCATTCTTTATACTCCCTGCACCAAGCGCTGAACAAGGTCCATCTCCGCCGCCGCATACAACCTGTGTCTTCGCCGTAAGACCCAGAGCCTTTGCCGCACTTTCTGTCAACGTACCAATCACATCAGTGGAAGCATGAAGCTTTGGCAGCTTCTCTTGTTCTATCTCTGCCGCATCCAGAATCTCCTGAGACCACTCAAGCTTTCTCAGATCAAATACATCCGTCCCAGACGCCTCCGAATAATCCGTCACAAATTCTTTCGTCAGACGGCAAATGATATAATCCTTCGCAAGAAGCATCTTGTAGGTTTTCCTATAGACCTCCGGCTCATGGTCCCGAATCCACATCAATTTCTCAATGCTGTAGCTGGCGCTCACTCGATGACCGTTCAGCTCATACATCCGGTCATATCCAACTCTATCTGCAAGCTTTTGCGCCTGTTCCTCTGCCCTTAAGTCCGCCCATATCATAGCCGGCCTTAACACATTGCCTTCTCGGTCAACCGCAATACATGCCTGCATCTGTGAAGAGAAAGAGATTCCCAGTACATCCTCTGGAGGAATCCCTTCTATGATTTTCTTTGTCGCCATACAAACTGCATTCCACCAGTCCTCTGGATTCTGCTCCGCACAATTTCTTCCGAAAAAATGTACGTCATAGGGTACGGTATAACTCCCAATCAGCTTGCCTTCTGTCGAAAATAGAGACGCCTTGTTGCTGGATGTTCCTAAATCATGCGCAATCAAATACTTTCCCACATCTTTTCTCCTTTCTCTGCCAGTCTTAGTACCTACATATTACCATAAGAAATAAAATTTGTAAACTTAGAAAATATAATATCTTTCGTACGAAACTAATCAAGTTGACATAACCCTATTTCTATGCTAAAATATTTTCATCATGGAACGCGGGCAATCGATTTGCCACGCAAATTGGTTACAGATATCAGGAGGAGGTACAATGAAAGAACGACACACTGCACTGCTTGAGTACGTAACACAGAACGGAAAGACCGAAGTGAATACGCTTGCAAAATATCTGCAAACCTCTGCTGTAACCATACGCAAAGACCTAGAATACCTGTCCGAGCGAGGTATCTTAAAGCGGGAACGCGGTTATGCCGTTCCCAACGATCCCGGCGATATCAATTACCGGATGGCTTTTCATATGGATACCAAACAGCGAATTGCGCGAGCCGCCGCCGCATGTGTTCAGGACGGCGAGACACTAATTATTGAATCTGGTTCTACCTGTGCCCTGTTTGCTGAAGAATTGGCAAAGACAAAGCGCAATATCACCATTATCACTAATTCCATGTATCTTGCCAACTATGTTAGCGCATACACGAATATCCAACTTATTCTTCTGGGCGGAACACTGCAGGTACATAGCCAATCCTTGGTGGGTCCTCTGACGAAGAGCGCCATTACTGCCTTCCATGTGGACAAGATTTTCACAGGAACAGATGGCTATTCCCGTGACTATGGCTTCACCGGAGAAGACTTGACACGCTCAGATACTCTAAGGGCCATGATTGCTTCTGCGAACCATACCTATGTATTGGCCGGCTCAGAGAAATTCAGACAGCCAGGATCCGTATATTTTCTGAAGCTTGAGCATGTATATCAGATTGTCACAGACAGCGGAATCGCTTCAGAAGAAAAGGATTTTCTTCTGAAGCAAGGAATACTTGTAACTATTGCCTAACCATATATTATTCAAGGAGGTAACTTATGAAATATTTATTAGACACAGCAAATCTTGCAGACATCAGACGTTTTTATGACATTTTCCCAATTGCGGGAGTCACTTCCAATCCATCCATTGTAAAAAAAGAAGGGAAGATCGACTTCTTTGCTCATATGAATGAGATTCGTTCTATTATCGGGCCAGACAAACCGCTTCATATCCAAGTGACTGCCCTGGATACAGACGGGATGTTAAGAGATGCCGATACTCTGCTTACGAAAATAGATCAAAACATTTACATAAAGATTCCGGTAACAATGGAAGGTATTCGTGCAATCAAGCGTTTAAAAGCCCAGGATAACATTCATGTAACCGGCACCGCTATCTACAGCAGACAACAGGGATTTTTGGCTATGGAAGCCGGTGCAGACAGCATTGCTCCATACTTTAACCGCATGGAGAATATGGGACTAAATTCTGACGAGATCATCGCATCCCTGGCTGAGATGATTGACCTCTATCACTATGACACCGAGATTCTTGCGGCAAGCTTCAAAAACGCCGGGCAGGTAGACCGCGCATTCCTTGCCGGAGCACAGACTGCTACTATGGATCCCTCCATCTTAGAGGCCGCCATCAATCAAGCCCATATTACTGCAGCGGTAGATGCATTCGACCAGGATTGGAAATCCATCTTCGGAGATAAGACGCTATCAGAATTATAGAGCACAAATGGGAGGGGATAACCCCTCCCATTTAAAATTCAAAGATTGCCACACCATATGGCGGAAGTTTATATGCGAATGAGAATGGTCTTCCATCACATTCTTTCTTCACAGCCTTATATACCTCCGGCCTCTCTTCACCTTTCCCGCCATACTGTATATCATCACTGTTCATAATCAGCTTATACTGCTTCTTACGCGGCACGCCCACCCGATAATCGTCCCGCGCCATAGGCGTAAAGTTGCACACAAACAGCAGATTCTTCTTCTTACCTTTTGAATGTCTTACAAAACTAAAGATACTCCTGCTGGCGTCATCCGCATTGATCCACTCAAAACCTTCCCAGCTGTCATCCAACTCATACATTGCCTTGTTGCGCTTATACAGATGGAGAAGCTCCTTCACCCAGTTCTGCATCTGCTTATGCTCATCCTCCGCAAGCAGGAACCAATCAAGCTCTCTCTCCTCGCTCCACTCCCGAAGCTGAGCAAACTCCTGTCCCATAAACAACAGCTTCTTACCAGCATGTCCCATCATAAACGCATATCCAACCTTAAGGTTCGCAAATTTATCAAACCCAAGACCTGGCATCTTATTCAGCATAGAGCATTTTAGATGTACCACCTCGTCATGAGACAATACCAAAATATAACGCTCACTGTGCGCATAACTCATGGCAAATGTCATCTGATGATGATGATCTTTTCTGAAATAGGGATCAAGCTTCATATATTCCGTAAAATCATGCATCCAGCCCATATTCCACTTAAGGCTGAACCCAAGTCCGTCATCCTCCACGCTGCCTGTAACCATGGGCCATGCCGTAGACTCCTCGGCAATCATAACTGCGCCTGGATTCCTTCCAAGAACGACAGAATTAAGGTGCTTAAAGAAATCTATCGCCTCTAGGTTCTTATTGCCGCCGTACTTATTGGCAATCCACTGTCCATCCTGCTTTCCATAATCCAGATAAAGCATAGAAGCCACGGCATCTACTCTCAGTCCGTCCACATGGAACTGCTCTACCCAGTATAGCGCATTGGAAATCAGGAAATTACGCACTTCATTCTTCCCATAATCAAAAATCTTCGTACCCCAGTCTGGATGCTCTCCCTTCTTTGGATCTGCATACTCATAAGTAGGTGTACCATCAAAATCTGCCAGTCCATGGATATCTCTTGGGAAATGTGCTGGAACCCAGTCCAGAATTACACCAATCTTATTCCGATGGAAATAGTTCACCATCCATGCGAAATCCTCTGGCGTTCCATATCTGGAAGTCGGTGCAAAATATCCGATTACCTGATATCCCCAGGAACCGTCAAATGGATGCTCCGCAATACCGATCAACTCCACATGGGTATATCCCATATCCTTCACATACTTGGCGCACTCTTTTGCAAATTCCCGATAATTGTAGAATCCATCATCCTCTCTTCCTGGATGACGCTTCCAAGAACCGATATGCGCCTCATAGATTGACATCGGCTCTTCAGTATGTTTCCATGTCTTGCGGTTCTCCATCCAGACATTGTCCGTCCACGTAATCTTCGTAAGATCTGCAACTCTAGACGCTGTCCCAGGCCTTAGCTCCGCATAATTACCATATGGGTCTGCCTTAAATACAAACTCTCCCTGATAGGTTTCCACGCAGAATTTATACAGATCATATTCCTGAACATCCGGAATAAAACAAGTATATATTCCAAGAGGCTCTCCTCTCTCCATCGGATTCGCTTCCATATTCCATTCATTAAAATCGCCTACCACGGATACGGAACGCGCATGTGGAGCCCATACTGCAAAATACACTCCCTCTTTCTTTCCCTTTTTCACCTTATGGGCGCCGAGTTTTTTATAAATCTCATAATGATTACCCTGACCCAAAAGATAATGATCCAGTTCACCGATTTCATATGGTTTTGGTTTTCTTGCTGCCATATAGTCATCCCTCACATTCTGTTGCGATATATACTATTATTATACTTTAGACTGGCGCAAAAAGAAAGAGTTTTGACCAATCTTCCCAGTCAAAACCCTTTTTTTCTTTATTCAGCAAGCTCTAAATCCTAAAATCTTCCTCTTTAAGAATGATTCTGTCAGATTCATCCGTACTCTTTCCAAATACTCTTCTTGCAAGATGCTTGACATTTGCCTTCTGAGAATGTTCGATTGCCTCATCCATAATATCCTTGACCTCTGCAACCGATACGGCATGGTCCTCTCTCTGCATCACATCAATCCTGCTGTACAATGCAAGAATCCCCATCTCATCCAGCTTATAACCATTTTCCTTTGCGTAGGTCTGCCCAAAGGTTACCAACTCATCATTAATAAATACCGGAAGTTCAAGCCTTGAAGTAAATTTCTTCTTAAACTCTGGATTTGCCGTAAGGATACGCTCCAATGGTTTCCTCTGGTCCTCCAGCACAAAGAGCAGCTCTCCCGTTTTCTTCTCCATCAAGTGATTTAACTCCTTAATGGTCCTGGAATTTAATTTTCCTGCCTTCTCAATGATAATCGCTCCGCCTCGAAGTTTCTGAATAATATTCGTCAATTCCTTTTTATTCAGTGATTCTCCAGTTACTATAGCAACCTTGCCTTGCTTTAAATTCCTCTGTTTCTGTATTGCCTTTACAATATCTACCGCAAGCACCGTCTTTCCAGAGCCTTTACGCCCAATAACCAACAGATTACCTGTTTTGGAGGTACCTTCTTTTCGTGCTCTTCTGTCATTGTCCAGAACTTCAACTAGCTGCTCGCTCATTCCTCTGACCGGAACAAAATACGAGAACAACTTCTTCTGTTCCTCTGTCAGACCTGCTTTCAGCCCAATCTCACTGGTAGCACTGAGGTCATAACGGCCTGTAACGACAAATCCTGTATCAAAAGGAACGCCTTTCCCCTTTGACTTCTTGATTCTAGCCTGAATCTCTGCCTCTGACGGTTCTTCAATCTCAAGCTCTCCCTCTCGAACTCCGCCGCCGTCAAGATCTTCTTCTTCAAACTCCTCTTCTTCAAGGTCTTCTTCTTCAAAGTCCTCTTCCTCGAAGTCTTCCTCTGCATCATCCTCGAAATCGTCTTCGTCAAAATCTTCCTCTGCAAAATCCTCTTCTCCGTAATCAGCATCGGAATCTTCAATATAATCGCCTACATCGTCATCCTCATATTCATCAAATTCATCTTCGTCAGAGTCGTCATCATCAAAATCATCTTCATCCTCAAAGTCGTCTTCATCCTCGAAGTCATCTTCATCTTCGAAATCATCTTCATCCTCAAAGTCGTCTTCGTCAAAGTCCTCTTCCGCATCGTCGTCGAAGTCGCTCTCCTCAAAGTCCTCTTCCTCAAAGCTTTCTTCTTCAAAGTCCTCTTCCAGCTCATCCGCCTCGAAGTCTTCCTCTTCGAAATCTTCTTCCTCAAAATCATTTCCTTCTTCGAAGTCCTCTTCCTCGAAATCATTTCCTTCTTCGAAGTCCTCTTCCTCGAAGTCTTCTCCTTCTTCAAAGTCTTCTTCTCCGAAGTCTGCTTCTCCAAAATCCTCCAAGGCTTCTTTCTCTTCAAAGACTTCCTCTTTCGTCTCTTCTCCGAAATCAACCTCTACAAAGTCCTCTTCTGCTTCAAAAGCTTCCTCTTTCGTCTCTTCTCCGAAGTCTACTTTTCGAAAATCCTCCAAGGCTTCTTTCTCTTCAAAAGCCTCCTCCATGGCCTCTTCCTTGAAAGCTTCTTCTTCAAAATTCTCTTGTACTTCTTCTAACTCATCCTCAGACGCCTCTGTTAAGTCTGCTTCTTCTAATTCATCCTCAAAATCCTCTTCCGCATCCTCCAGCGCGTCTTCTAGATCGTAATCACCATAATCCTCTACACCAAAATCGTCCTCGTCAAAGTCTCCTTCATCAAAATCCTCTTCCGTATCCTGACCTTGATATCTATTCTCAACAATTTCACTGATTAATTCTTCATCAGCAGCCGGCTCTCCAAAAATATCCAGATCTCCAAATTCTGCTGAATTGCCGCCAAGCTCTTCCATAAGTCTGACGATATCGTCCGGAATCCGCTGCGTCTTTCCTCCGGCAACAATTGCCAGCTTTTCTTCCGGCAGCTCAGCCGCAATATTTTCTTTTGTGGTCTGCTTAACTTTATTCTTAGCTTTTCGCTTCGCCTCCGCTTTTTGCGCCGACTCCTTCTCCAAATCCTTTCTTGCGGCCTCTTCCTCCGCGGCGATTCTTGCGGCCTCTTCCTGAATTGCCTTCCTTACCGCTGCTTCTTCCTCTGCTTTCTTTACCTTTTCTTCCTTTTCCGTATTCCTTACCGCTGCTTCTTCCGCAGCCTTACGCGCTTCTTCCGCTTCTGCTGCTTTCCTCACCACTTCCTCGGCGGCTTTAACTTCGGCGGCTCTTCTTGCAAATTCCCGCGCGGCTCTTTCTTCCGCCGCTTTTTTTGCAGCCTCTTCTTCCGCGGCTTTCTTTGCGGCTTCCTCTTTGGCGGCTTTTCTCAGGGCCTCTTCTTCCGCGGCGGCTTTCCTTGCGGCCTCTTCTTCCGCGGCTTTCTTTGCGGCTTCTTCCGCGATGGCTCTTCGCATAGCCTCTTCTTCCGCAGCTTTCCTTGCGGCCTCTTCCTCCGCGGCTTTCCTTGCGGCCTCTTCCTCCGCGGCTTTCTTTGCGGCTTCTTCCGCGGCTTTCCTTGCGGCTTCCTCTGCGGCTCTTCTTGCAGCTTTTTCCTGTTCTGCCTTCCTTATAGCCTCTTCTTCCGCGGCTTTTCTCGCGGCCTCTTCCGCGGCGGCTTTCCTTGCGGCCTCTTCTTCCGCGGCTTTCCTTGCGGCTTCCTCTTCCGCGGCCTTTCGCTCTGCCGCCCTTCTTAACGCCTCTTTCTCTGCAAGTTTCTGCAAGCCTTCCGGCGTAATCCTCTGGGTTGCGCCTGACTCCAGCGCTTTCCTTTCTTCTTCCGCTTTCCTCTCCGCTTCGCGGCGTTCCAATTCCTTACGAAGGCCAATCTCATCCCGCTCTCTGCGAAGCCTCTCATCGTCTTCCTCTCTCTGACGCTCTATAGCCTCCGCATTCGCCTTCTGCTTTGCCTCCCACTCCTGCAAAATCTCCTCAATTCGCATCTGTCCCGTCACACGAAGCGCATCTGTCTTCTTATCCAACGGTTTTGGAGTAGGCTTTCTGGAAGCCCTGACAGCGCCCGCTGCCGGCGCCGCCGTCTCCTTCTTCTCTTCCCTTACTTCCACCTGCTCAGGTTTCTTTTCCAGCGTCGGTTCAGTCCTTCTGGCATCAGCTCCCCGCTTCTCCACAAGTGCCTCCATATGTATCTGACCGGTCACCTGGCGGATTCCCTCTTTCACTTTCGCAACCGTCTTCTCCACACTGCGGATTCCATTCGCAAATGCCATTCCGTTGGCAAGCGCCTCCTGAAGCGTTGCTCCCTTCACTACCTTAGAAATAGTCTGAGTCTTTCCAAGTTTAGATGTATTCTGCTCTGCACTCTTTTCTTCTTCTGCAAAATCGCCCTTCTCTTCTGTCTCTAATGCATCCTGCTCAGCTTTAAGCGCCGTTTCTGTTACCCTTCGAAGCACCTCTTTCCTGACCGGTGCCTCCCCGCGGATTACTTCCTCCAACGGAACGGGAGGCTTTGCCGACGTACTACGCTTTGCTGCACGCGACTTCTTAGCCGCACCAGGGCGGGAATCATACTTTTCCTGTTGAAGTGGTGTCAATGGCTTATACTGAAGCTTAAGCTCCATTGCCTGATACACATACCGCCCCTCGCTGAACCATAGTATCAAGTCATCGCACTCTTCCAGACACTCCGCTGTCATGCCTGCCTCGTGATACAGCCTCGCCAGCTCATATGCCCATTTTTCGATGTATTCCGCTTTCTTAAAATCCTCAAGTGCGGCAATCTGGTCACTCAGCGGCGCCCCCTGCGCCCTCAAAATCTTATACTTCAAAATATATTGGTTCGGATCTTTCGGAGCTAACTTAACAAACTCCTCATAACAGTCCGCCGCCTCTTCAATGTCTCCAATTCGTAGAGCCAGAAGCCCTAGGCGATACGCGATCTTCCTGCTCCCCGGAGACCGATCGAACGCAACAAATAAAATATCCCGGCTTTTCTGATATTCACCGTTATATTCATAAATCTCACTTACCGTATTCAGAGTAGAAACATTCTTGACTCTGCGCCAGTCAATCGTATCGGCAATCTCCATCGCCTTTTTATACTGCTTCTTCTCCATATGCTCCTGCATCTGCTCTGTTTTCACCCTATATTCATATTTATCCAAACTTCTCACCTCAAAAAATTTGTTAAAACTGCAATATTCTACACTTTTACGTTTATCATTCTATCATACGCCATGTACAATGTCAAAAATATACGAATAAAATTGTCAAAAAACAGCGCACTTTTTTCTCCTACTATTAAGATATGCTTCATAACAGACAATGAGACAATACATTTTACGCAAATAAGGCTGCCGTATTGCTACAGCAGCCTTCATCTCTATGAAATTTTATTATATACATATATTAAGCGGAGGATTCCTCTTGATTGCCAGTTCCCATTCACTCTCCTATACCCTTCTTATCCCATATACATCCCTTGCGGAATTAATGGTTTCCACCCCTCTGGTATAAAATAGATCTGTTAGCTAATGTCCTTTCCTGACATATTCTAACATTCTTCTCATATTCCTGAACTATAATGTGGTATCTTTTCAATATGCCTGCAAATGTGAATCTTAATCTATATCCGGCTCTTCTCTCTCCGACTTTTTATCTCATTCAAATACCGGCTTATTCTTTTCCTCTATAGTCAAGGCTTATTCTCTGGGAACCTTCATCTGCCATACCACTGACATATTGAGTTATTGCTTCTTTTAAATTGTCCATTGGATTAAGCCTCCTTTACTACATGATTTCCAAAACTATTATCTATTATCAGATACTTCCTTTGGATTGACTATATAATATCACTCTCTCTGCTATTTGTCAACACTATTTCTTATTTTTATTTATTTAAATTTATTATTCATAAATATATCTATAATTCTCTGATTTTTATATTTATTACTTACAATTTACACAATTCAATTCATTTTCATTGTTAACCTTATATTTTATATAGTTGACAAATTCCTTTTTATCCCATATACTACACATTATAGGAGAGCAATCTTGCAATGGTGCACCAAATTCCCACACCATGCAATGGTATATCAGATTCCCCTGCTTTGAAGCAATGTACCGGATTCCCGCAAACCTCTCAAAATTTTTTAGGTTCTCAAATATCTTTTAACGATACATGGGATTTCTACATATACCGGTTCTCCTATATTTTACATATGAAAGGAGAGATGCTGCTCTCTCATGGCAGCAAAATATTATGAAAAATATTACAACCACAACCCCTGGCAACACATCCGGACCTTTTAGCACTCAAAGACTTGTCCTCATTGCAATGGTGACGTCAATTACCTGTATATTGGCGCCATTCTCTATCCCCATACCAATAAGCCCCGTACCGATTTCGCTTACGAACCTGGTTCTCCTAATCAGCGTCTATGTACTCGGCTGGAAAGACGCCACCGTCAGTTTCCTTATTTATCTACTGATTGGCGCCGCCGGTTTGCCGGTCTTCTCCGGTTTTGCAGGGGGGCTTGGCAAAATCGCCGGACCTACAGGGGGATATCTGGTGGGGTTCATCTTTATGACCATCATCGCCGGAATATTCGTCGAGCGTTTTAGAGACAAACGTTTCCTGATTATTACAGGCATGGCTCTCGCAACCGTTGTTACCTACCTTTTCGGAACCGCTTGGCTTGCCTTCCAATTGGAGATGCCCTTCACAGCAGCATTGTCCATCGGCGTAATTCCATATCTCCCAGGAGATACTGCTAAGATTATTCTTGCCGTCGTGATAGGTCCGATTCTTTACGCTAGGCTGCACCCTCTGATAGACTGACATACATTTAAAAAGGAAGCCCCTCACTTGGAGCTTCCTTTTTGAATCGACATTACAGAATCAAATCATCCACCTTCTGATAATCCTTCAGGCTATACGCCTCAATAATATTTCCCTGAATCACATACAACGTATCTCCTATATAGATGCCTCGCGGAACCCACATTCCATTTCCATTAATATCTTCTTCCATATTACAGATAAATCCCTCATCCTCATCATATGCAAAGAGGAAATACCGCTGACCGCCCTCCGTGTAGCCGGAGAAGCCAATTATATTTCGCTCCCAGTCAACCAACGCTGCCTTGTAATCATAAGCCACATCCGTACTGTATACATTCTTCAGTACATACGTGTCCTTCTCCTTTACATCCGCCTTGTCAGAAATATCGAACATGGTAATCTTTGCTCCGTCTGTGGTCATCGTCTTCTCATCCACATTCATACCGATTCCCAAGAGCCGGTCCTCCCCATAAAAATGAAGGTACTCCGAGAATCCCGGTATTTTAAGTTCCCCGATGATCTTCGGCTTCTTCGGATCAGACAAATCTACGCTGAACAACGGATCTGTCTCCCGAAACGTCACAAAATATCCTGTATCTCCCATGAACCTCGCCGAATAAATCCTCTCATCCTTCGCCAGATTCTCAATGGCCCCAATTTCCGTAAGCTCTTCATCCAACACATACACAGAATTGGTATCATCGTCCGTGGTGACAACCCTTAGATTCCCCTCGTACTCGTCAATGGAAAACGAATCATTCAGATAACCGTCAAATTTCCCCTGTGCCTTAGCTTCTAACTTTCCATCCTTGTACGCTACTTTCCGAATTGTCGTAACACAGCCGTTCCAATATCCCCACTCTGTCTCATAGAAATAAATATTCTTATTGCTTACGTAGGCCTGACCGCCCTTCGAGAAAATAGCCTTGCTGTCCACCGTCTTATCTGGCTTATTGATATTCACAGACGTAATGACCTCGTACATATTCGCCTGTTTGATTGGCGGAAGATAAATATTCTTCTCCGAAACCGGCTCACCGTTAATCAGAGGAACATACATTCTCGGCTCATTCTGCGCTACTTCTCCCCAGATACGAACCTCACTGAACAGATACAGGAAACCGTTAACCATTCTCGACGAACTGTACTGCCCGCTCTGGGTCACTTTCCCTTCCTTCTCGGGTTTCTCCGGATTCTTAATATCGTATGTTACGGCCATCGTCACACCGCTGTTTCCGATACCGCCATTTGTATAAAGAGGATCCTCAAACATCTCGCTTCCATCCTGCTGCCCGCAGACTAACACCATCTTCTTCCGATCCGGCACGACATAAAACTCTCGGATATACTCTTTGTCATCGACTTTAACAGACGTGACCTTCTTCATATTCCCATCTTTCGTATCAACAACAGCAATCTCACGTCCGCTGTCCTCAAGAATATAGAGATATCTTCCATCCGTCTTCGCAATGTCTGCCTCGTCCACTCCCTCCTGCCGCACGTTTGTCTGAGAATAGCCAGAATCCATATTCCCATCTTCAACTGTATCCGCCGGCGCAACCATAGAATATTCCTCTACGACTGCCTCCTCCTTTCTAGAAGCCCCCTTACCTCCTGCACTTGCATTCATCCCGCTGTCAGAGCTCTCGGTCATCAATTCTCTTCCTATATCAGCGGCATCCATCTGATATGACATCTGCTCCTCTTCCATTTTCTTTCGATATGTCTCATAATAATCATAAATCTGCTCATAACTGTCTGCCTGTGCAATGGTCTTACTGCTGCTGATTTCCACCTCATCCTCTAAGCCCTTTTGCATATTGTTACCTACATTCTCCGTAGTCATATTTCCCTGCCCTAAATCTAACAGATTCCACGCTGCAACCCCAGCCACAACCGTCAGACAAGCTGCCGCAAGCAAACCTTTCTGCCACGCTCCCCGGTTTCTCCTTTTTCCGGAAACTCCCCCAAACTCTTTTTCCGCCTCCTTTGACTCAAGTATCCGTTCGATAGCATCTGGCTCGAGGCTCTTGGGCACTTCCACATCCGCCGTTTTCTTCCTGATCAGCTCTAACACATCCTGTTCTCTCTTATCCATACAGCCGCCTCCTTTGACTTATCTCAATACACATTCCATTTTCTGCAGCGCACGGCTCCTTTTCGAGCGTACGGTATTGGGATTCAGCTTCAGCGCATCTCCAATCTCCTGGCTGGTATATCCTCCGAAAACAGACAGACCTATAATCGTCTGTTCCTCTTCCTCCAGAAGAAAAAATGCCTTCCGCACATCCACAGCAAGCCCCATATCCGGTTCCTCCAAAGAACCCGAAAACAGATTCTCCTCATCTGTGCACTTACTCTCCTTCGCCGCACTTCTCCACTTCTTCTTGCAAATGTTGGACAGAATCGTAAATATCCAGCTCTTGAATGAATCTTCCTTTTTTAGCTTTCCGATATTCTCATAAGCAGCCACCACCGCATCACTTACCGCATCCTCCGCGTCCTGCGGATTCCTCATCATACACAGGGCAAACCGGTACAAGTCCTTATAGACCGTCTCATACATTTGCGCAAATGTCTTCGTGTCGCATTTCATATCTTCTCCTCCCTGCTTGAAACCGATTGATGATTCCTCTCATACCTTAATGGATAAAATCCACTCATCCTTAGAGCATGTATATTCGTATGCCCTTAGATATATATAAGAGTCAAAAAAAGGGGCTGCTGTTGCAGCCACCCCGTATTTTTTTCAAGCTATCCTTTATAATAATTAATCAAGCATCCCTTTCGAATAATTTCGCGTTCTGCATCCGTCATATCGCCAAGCTTAAGCGTAATCTCCTTCCACGAATCTCCGGTTCCAACTACAAAAGCCTTGACCTCTGAAACCTTTTCCTCCACAGCCTTTCGAATCTCCGGTACAAACAAATAATCACCGTTCTTGAAACTTAACTTGTCATGGCTTTCTTCCGTGATAAAAGGCAGCATTCCCCAGTTAATCAGGTTCGAGCGGTAACGTTTGGTCGCATACTCATTGGCAATATTCGCCCAACCCCCAAGGACCTTCTGGCAGGACGCCGCCTGCTCTCTCGCAGAACCATCCCCCGGTTTCACCGCAAATATCGTACTTCCAATCCCAAGGTTCATCCGGTCAATATCCGGATACGTCTCATGAATCTTCTCCATCACAGGTTTAAGCTCAGCTAACGCCTCTACTGGACACTGTTCCTCTTCAATGGCCTTCCCCGCTTTCTGAACCTCTTTCGCACGCCCCACATAGGACGGGTCTTTCCTTGACAGCGCAAACTCCGCCAGTCCCAGCGGGTTGGAACGATAAGAGGAGGTCTCTCCGGAAGGAATCAGCTCATCCGTCGTTGTAACTGGGTCATGAATCTCAGACACCACTTTCAAGAGCAGATTCTTTGGCAATGCAGCCATCTTAGGCCAATCCTTAATATTCGGGCCAAACTTAATCTTAACCGATGAATCTGCCTGGCCTTTACTGTCAAACACGCGGTTCGCATAAATCTTCTGATCAAAATGATATTTACGTCCCGTAAATTCCACATCCAGATCCGTTGCCGGGGTCAGGAATCCCTTGTTTGCCGCTGTCGCCGCAATAGAGCGCGCATCCATAAGCGCGACTGACGCAATCTGTCCACTCTGCAGCTTAGAGCCTTCACGGTTCGGGAAATTCCGTGTAGAGTGGCGGATGGAAAATGCATTGTTCGCAGGAGTGTCCCCCGCTCCAAAGCATGGACCGCAGAACGCCGTCTTCACGATGGTTCCCGCCTGCATCAAATCCGCAACTGCCCCATTCTTCACCAGTTCCATATAAATCGGAGTGCTTGCCGGATAAACACTGAAGGTAAATTCATCCGCTCCGATATATCGTCCCCGAATAATATCCGCGGCTGCACAGATATTTTCAAAACCGCCTCCGGCACATCCTGCAATGATTCCCTGCTCTACATATAATTTCCCGTCCACGACCTTATCCTGTAACGTATAGTCCACAGCGCCATCAAGGCTTACAAGCGCCTTCTGCTCTACGTCGTGAAGCACTTCCCTCAAGTTAGCATTAACTTCGTCAATGGTATAGACGTTCGACGGGTGGAACGGCATCGCAATCATCGGCTTGATTTCACTCAGATTCACATACACCATTCCATCGTAATAAGCCACAGCCCCCGGGGTCAACTCCTTATAATCCTCTGTCCTTCCATGAATCTCATAGAACTCTCGAATCTTTTCATCCGTCTTCCAAATAGAGGATAGGCAGGTAGTCTCTGTGGTCATAACGTCAACTCCAATACGGAAATCCGCACTCAGCTTATCCACGCCAGGACCTACGAACTCCATGACCTTATTATTCACATATCCATTTCCAAAGGTAGCCCCTATAATTGCAAGAGCCACATCCTGAGGCCCCACTCCCTTCCTCGGATCGCCATCTAAGTAAATACCAACTACGCCGGGCATCTTGATATCGTAAGTCTTATTCAACAACTGCTTTACAAGCTCCGGGCCGCCCTCTCCCATCGCCATGGTACCCAACGCACCATAACGCGTGTGGCTGTCTGAACCCAGAATCATCTTACCGCCGCCTGCAAGCATCTCCCTGGCATACTGGTGGATGACCGCCTGGTGAGGAGGTACATACACACCTCCATATCTCTTCGCACAGGTAAGCCCAAACATGTGGTCATCCTCATTAATCGTCCCGCCTACCGCACACAAAGAATTATGGCAGTTTGTCAACACATAAGGAATAGGAAACTTCTCAAGCCCAGATGCCCTTGCCGTCTGGATAATCCCCACAAACGTAATATCATGGGATGTCAGCTTGTCAAACTTTACCCGAAGCTGTTCCATGTTTCCGGACGTATTGTGGTCCTTAAGAATCCGATACGCCATCGTCTCCTTGGACGCCTCGGCAGGCGATATCTCTTTTCCTGTCTTTTCCTTTATCGCACGCGCATCTTCTACCACCTCTGTTCCATTTAACAGATAAACGCCCTTATCATATAATTTTACCATACTTTTCTCCTCCTGATATCATCTAAAACCTTATCTATGTACCACAGAATAACTCTTCATATACTTCATATGATCTGCTACCATCATTGCAATCTTAAACGTCAATGCATCCTCAAACACCCTCACATCCAAGCCTGTCCTTTTTTGAATTTTCTCAAGCCGGTACACAAGTGTATTCCGATGCACATACAACTGTCTTGCCGTCTCAGAAATATTCAGGTTATTGTCAAAAAATGTATATACAGTAATCAGCTCTTCTTCCTCGAACTGATCCGCCGTATTTCCCTCGAACACTTCATTTAAAAACATCTCGCACAGAGACGCCGGCAACTGGTGTATCAAACGCCCAATCCCAAGCTCATTGTAAGCCAGAATATTCTTGTCTGCATAGAATACCCGCCCTACCTCCAGAGCCATACCTGCCTCCTTATAGGATTTGGATACATCTTTCAATTCACTGATAATCGTTCCATAAGCAATCCGAACGCTTACCATAGCTTCCATATTCAGGGTGTCAACCAACTCCCTGGCAATCTGCTCTAACTGTGGATAATCATCCGTATTCTCCAATGCCCTGACTAAAATCACATGCTTCTCATCAACTGCCGTCACAAAATCCTTCGTTCCGGTTGCATACAGCCCCTTCAAGGTCTCAAGAATCAGGTTCTCCCCTTCATTCTTGGACTCGACTAAGAATACCGCCCGCCTAAGTTCAACAGGAATCTTCATCTTCTTCGCCTGGTTATACACATCCACCAGCAGCATATTATCCAGAATCAAGTTCTGGATAAAACGATTCTTATCCATCTTCTCCTTGTACGCAAACAGTAGATTTTCCAACTGGCTGACTCCAAGTCTGCCTGCCATCTCCATCTGCGGGCATCCCCCTTTCAGCACAAGGATGTAACAGGGGTCTTCGTCATCATGCACAAGAAACATCCCCAAATCTTTCTCTATACGGAAGAGAAGCTCCTCCGCCGCTACCGTCGGCGCCGCCTCACCAAATGACGCAACAACCCCGTCAAGCCCTGTCATCCTCTCATTCGTCATGACAAGACATATTCCCTTCATATCCCATATCGCACATTCTAATCCGGTAATTCTCTTAATATCCTGTACTGCTTTATGTAGTATCTGATTCGATAACACTGGAATTTCCTCCTGTTCTTTGATGAGCATACGCTTTATTCTATCATAGGATAGCTGGAATGTACAAGAGTATCATACTTAATATATTATAAAAAGACCAGACACCCAACGGTGTCTGGCCCCTTTGTCAGAATTAAACAACTAATTTGTGATTGTGTTCTCTGTCTCTTTATCGAATACATGGATTCTGTCAGCATCCAGAGCAAACTTAACGGTATCGCCTGTTCTTGCAGATGTTCTTGGATCAACTCTTGCCGTCATGGTAGATCCTTCATAATCGAAGTGCAGGTAAACCTCAGCACCAAGCATCTCGTATACACGGATTGTAGCTTCAATGATCGTGTTAGGAGACTTAGCAAGGAAATCAGGCTCATCATGTACATCTTCTGGACGGATACCAAGTACAACAGTTTTTCCGTCATATCCTCCGTCAATCAGCTTCTTAGCCTTATCTTCCGGAAGCTCGATAGATGCAGGTCCAGCTACGAGAGCTACCTTCTTGCCGTTAACTTTACACTTAGCATCAACAAAATTCATCTGTGGTGATCCGATGAATCCTGCTACGAACAGGTTACACGGACGATCGTACAATGTCTGAGGAGTATCAACCTGCTGTACAACACCTGCGCTCATAACGACGATTCTTGTACCAAGCGTCATAGCCTCTGTCTGGTCATGTGTTACATAAATAATCGTTGTGCCCAATCTCTGGTGCAGCTTGGAAATCTCGATACGCATCTGTCCACGCAGCTTAGCATCCAAGTTAGAAAGAGGCTCATCCATAAGGAATACCTTAGGATTACGAACGATTGCACGTCCCATAGCAACACGCTGTCTCTGACCACCGGAAAGAGCCTTCGGCTTACGGTCTAACAATGCTTCCAGGTCTAGAATCTTAGCAGCTTCACGTACCATCTTATCAATCTGATCCTTTGGAACTTTTCTCAGTTTAAGACCAAAAGCCATGTTGTCATATACTGTCATATGCGGATACAGAGCGTAATTCTGGAATACCATCGCGATATCTCTATCTTTAGGCTCTACATCGTTAACCATCTTGTCTCCAATCCATAACTCTCCTGAAGAGATATCTTCCAGACCGGCTACCATACGAAGTGTTGTTGACTTACCACATCCTGAAGGGCCTACGAAGATGACGAATTCCTTATCTTCAATCTCAAGGTTGAAGTCTTTTACAGCTTCAAATCCGTTAGGATATGTCTTATTAATGTGTTTTAATGATAAACTTGCCATTTTGGGTTTCCTCCATTTGAAAAAAAATATTCTTTGTATCTGTGATACCGTCTTGCTTAAATAAAAGTATATAAAAAAAGTTCGGTTTCGGGTATACCCAAGTTGAACAATATTTTCACAAAATACTATACAAGTTGACCAAGGAATTGTTCCTTATTATGGCAGCAATGCCTGATAGACCTCTCTCTTGCTGACTCCCCTGTCTTTCGCCACCTTTTTCATAGCCTCCTTTTTGTCCATACCCTCACTCAGATAGAGCTCCATATGCTCCTCAATACTCATCTCCTCCCATTTTTCCCTCTCTCTTGCCTGTATCTCCTTGCGGCTCTTCCCTTCTATTATAACAACACATTCTCCTTTCGGCTCGTGTTCTTTATAGTATAGGATAGCCTCATCTATAAGCGACGCAAACACAGTCTCGTGCTTTTTTGTCAATTCACGGCAAATGCTGACCCTTCGATTGCCAAGTGCAGAAAAGAGCGTCTCCAACGTCCGCACCAATCTGTGGGGCGCCTCATACAGTACCATGGTTCGAGTCTCTTGCTTCATTTCCTCAAGAATCTCTTGCTTTTCCTTCTTATCCGTCGGAAGGAATGCTTCAAACGCAAATCTCCTAGTCGGAAGCCCCGATATAGTGAGGGCTGTCACACATGCCGCCGGCCCCGGAATTGCCGTCACTGTGACGCCTGCTTTGCGGCACATATCTACCAGCTCCTCCCCTGGGTCCGATATTCCCGGAGTCCCTGCATCTGTAACCAGCGCAATATCCTCTCCTCCTAAAAGACGCTCTACCAGTTTCCTCCCTTTCTCTATCTTATTGTACTCATGATAACTGGTCATGGGAGTCCTTATCTCAAAATGGTTCAAAAGCTTAATACTGTTGCGGGTATCCTCCGCAGCAATCAAGTCCACTTCTTTTAGAATCCGAATACAGCGAAACGTCATATCCTCCAAATTGCCAATCGGCGTCGCACATAGATATAATGTCCCTGGCATGGTAATTCTCCTTTCCCAACTTCTAATCCATAAATCTCTTGGCATATTCTATTTGTATAGGATATGTTAAGAGCAATCGCCAGAATAAGCCCTCAGCAATTCCTCCGTGTACGTTCCGTCTCTTTCGTAAACAATCAGCGGAGGCTCCACCTTCATCCTGGGATTTCCTCCCCTAAGCCCTTCCACCAAAACCATGTTTGGTTCCTTATCAATATATGGATGCACCAGCCTCATTCGCTTCGGCTCAATCCGGTACGCAGACATCTTCGCCAGTATCTCTGGGAGCCGGAAGGGCCTGTGAACCATATATAACCTTCCCTTAGGCGTCAGAAGCTTTGCACTCTCCCGCAGCACATCCTCCAGCGTACATAACACCTCATGCCTTGCGATATACAATGCTTCATTCTCATTTTTAAGGCCATGCTCTCCAATCATATAAGGCGGATTTACGGTAATAACCTGAAACGCCCCTGCACCGAAACGCTTTGACGCATTTCGGATATCTCCCTCGATGATGTCAATCTTATCCTCAAGGCCATTATACATCACGCTCCTGCGCGCCATATTCACGCTCTCTCCCTGTATCTCCAGACCAGTATAATGGTTCCCCTCATTCTTCGCTTCCAGCAGAATCGGCAGAATCCCTGTACCTGTCCCAAGATCCAACGCCCTCTCCTGCTTCTTTACCTGCGCAAAATAAGATAGGAGAACCGCATCCATCCCAAAACAGAATCTCCCGGGGTTTTGTATAATTCTATACCCCTTAATCTGCAGGTCGTCCAGTCGTTCTCCCTCTTTCACATATCTACTATTCAAATCCTTCATAATTACTATTCATCATCCAACTTTGATGCTGCATTCTTCTCTTCTAATGCCTTAAGCTCTGCCAATTCCTCCCGAGACAGTCTCATATCTTTCTTCTTTCGCCTCGACTTGAACCGAAGTTCCTTCGCCTTATACTCTCGAATCTCCTTCTCATCATTTTCCAAGGTTACGATTACCTTTACAAGCTGACGCAGAACATTCACCGACTGCACATCACCTTTCAATCCATCCGGTGTCGTCACTCGGTCCCCGTTAGTCGGCAGGCGGCTGTTCAGCTCTTCGTAAGTCTCCTCCTCGTTTGTCAGGCAGCACATAAGCCTCCCGCACACACCCGAAATCTTCGACGGATTCAGGGACAAGTTCTGTTCCTTCGCCATCTTAATAGACACAGGCGCAAACTCCGTCAGATACGTATGGCAGCACAGCGGACGTCCGCATATTCCAATCCCGCCGCGAATCTTCGTCTCATCCCTCACGCCAATCTGCCTTAACTCAATTCTGGTGCGAAACACACTGGCCAAATCCTTCACCAATTCACGGAAATCAATCCGCCCGTCCGCCGTAAAATAAAACAGAACTTTGTTATTGTCAAATGTATACTCCGCATCGATTAGCTTCATCTCAAGACCGTGTTTGCGAATCTTTTCAAGGCAGATTCCAAATGCCTCCTTCTCCTTTTCACGGTTTTTCTCTTCCTTGCGGATATCCTCCTGGGTGGCAATCCGAATCACAGATTTCAAAGGCTGTGTAATCTTGTCATCCTCTACCTCCTTTGGTCCTGTAACCACAGAACCAAACTCCACGCCTCTTGCCGTCTCGACGATCACCTTATCCCCAGTATCGATCTCATATTTCCCCGGTGCGAAAAAATATATCTTCCCAGCCGGACGGAATCTTACTCCAATCACTCTCGTCATACGATTAATTCTCCTTCATTGTCAGGAACAACAGCTCCATGACCAGCTCAAAATTCACATTCGCCTTAAGCCGCATCTTTGCCTTATCAAGACTGCTGATAATTAACTGGATTCCCTCATAAGAGCTTTTCCTTGCCTGTTCTCGGATATCGTCAATCTGATCCTTGAACACGACCGTATCCACATCCCTTGTAGCCTTGTATAATAAAATGTCCCGATACCATACTGTGATAATATCCAGATAGTCTGTAATCTCTAATTTATATGCTGTGATACCGTTCACGGCTTGTACAATCTCGCTTAACTCCATCCCATGAACGTGCCTGAGCAGGTGTATCGCCTCCTCGCGGATCTCGTTAAAATGCTCTGAATTTGCCAGCATAATTGCATGTCCCATGTTGCCTTGAGCAAATGCAGTACACAGATCTGCCTTGTAATCCGGCACTTTAAGTCTCTCCATCAAATATTTCTTAATAAGTTTATCCTTGATGTAACGAAGCCTTAGCATCACGCATCTGGAATTAATTGTAGGAAGAAGAATCTCTGCATTCTCGGTCAACAGCATAATCACAGCATAATGCGGAGGTTCCTCGATTGTCTTAAGCAATGCGTTCTGTGCCTGCTGGGTCATAAGATCGGCATTGTCAATAATATAGACCTTATATGGCCCCTGGTAAGGTTTTATCATAATAGTATTATTTACCTGTTCCCGGATATCATCTACACTGATTGAATTTGGCTTCTCATGAGTGACCCTGATAATGTCTGGATGATTACCGGTCTCCGCCTGCCGACAAGAATGACAGGTATTGCAAGGCTCCGGGCCGCCCTCCTCGCATAACAGTGTCATTGCGAAAAGGTATGCCAACAGCTTCTTCCCAGCCCCTCGTTCTCCATTCATAATGTATGCGTGGGATACCTGGTCCATCTTTACTGCATTCTTGATATAATTGATTATGTCTTTGTGGCCTACCACATCTTTAAAGCTTCCCATGTTGTATTTCCCCTATTATTTCTTTTAAGCATCTTGTTCCGTCATGATTCGGGATTCTTCTGGTAATTCCATATCTGACAAGGTTCTCTTCGGAATAATCCTCTGAATCTGCAAGAAATCTCCTACAAAGTTCTTTATAATCAGGGACCTTGCATAATTCCTCTCGTCTGATAGCACGTTTCAGCCGTTCTCCGTCCTCCACTTCTATATAAAGCGGTATCACGCTCTTTCCTCCGTAGTATTCTCTCATCCTGCCGTAAGCTTCCAGTGTCCCTATTATAAGGTAATCCGCACTGCTAAGCTCTACCTGCCCATCGTCAACCGTCGCATATCTCCAGATTCCATGTACCGTATTGTACGCCCGCTGCTCAACCACCTTGCCCTGCTTTTCGTATACGTTTAATGTATCCTCCGACACAAAAAAGTATTCTACCCCATTTCTTTCCCCATCCCGCATCGGTCTGGTGGTGTAGGGTGTTATGGTTCTAAGCTTCGGCAATGCCTCTTTAAGTTCTTTCAGAAGAGTATCCTTCCCTGAAGAACTCTTTCCCATCATATAGTAGATCTTACCCATGCGCCAAAACCTCAATAGAAAACTCTCTCTTTAATCCTTCAATAGAAAATCCCATCTCATGATACCATTGTAACACATCTACTGCCTCTTGCGATACCCTTTCTCCCGGAACAATTAAAGGAATTCCTGGAGGATACAAGTATGCGTACTCCAAAGACACATACCCCATGCTATCCGTCCACAGGCGAAATTCTATCTCATTCTCTCCTGATCCCCAAAAATGTTCCCGCAGCTCTTCTATTTTCGAACTATTATATACCACATCAGGCGTCGGAAGACAAGGAATATTCTTCTTTTTCTTCTGACCGCTTACCCTTGTCTGCTGTCCTCTGTCTATCTCTCTCAAGGCACAGCTAAGCCGCCGAAAACCTTCCTGTGTATCTCCAACTGACGTCATAGCAAGGACGTACTCGCCAGCCGCCATCTCCATCTGAAGATGGTATTCTTCCAGGAGAATATGCGAAAGCTGCCTGCCGGTAAGCCCCGTATTCTCTGCTGAGATAACCAGCTTCGAAGGGTCATACCTATCTGTCCAAACCATCTTCAGGTTCTTAAGCCTTAAAAGCTCCTCCCGAAGCGCCTTAAGCTTCTCAACATAAGGCACAAACAGCTCCTTCTGCCGTTTTTCCAGAAGGTCAACACAGGAATCCATACTGGCCATCAACACATAAGACGGACTGCTGCTTTGAAGCATATGAAGATACTTGCGAACTTTCTCTCGCCTTACAAGCTCTCCATTCATATGCAGAAGGGCAGTCTGTGTCAGAGATGGAAGCGTCTTATGCAGACTATGAATAACGATATCCGCGCCTTTTGTGTTGGAATTTTCCGGGAAATAGGGATGAAATCCAAAATGTGCCCCGTGAGCTTCGTCGACAATAACAGGAATCTCTCTTTTATGAACCTCTTTCGATATTGCCTCCACGTCTGACACTACTCCTTCATAAGTCGGTGACACAATCACAACCGCTCGAATCTTTGGATTCTTCTCTAACGCTTCCCTGACATCTTCCACGCAAATCTCCTTATTCATCCGCACAGACGCATGAAATCCCGGCGTCAGATACACCGGGTTCAATCCATACATCTCTATTGCATGATACACCGACTTGTGACAATTTCTTGCCGCAAGTATCGTATCACCTCTACGTGTCACGCCTGCAATGGCGCTGAGGATTCCTACACTGCTCCCATTGACGAGAAAATGTGTCTCATCCCCTTGGTACACCTTTGCCGCCCTCTCCTGGGCGCTTTTCAGAATCCCGTCCGCATGGTGCAGGTCGTCAAACCCTTCAATCTCCGTAATGTCAATAGCATACGGCGGCTCTATTCCTAACATATTGAGCCGCCTCTTATGCCCTGGCATATGAAAACCATAGTAATCCGACCTGCCATACTCTGCCAGCCTGTCATATAAAGTAAGCATTATAACCTCTTAAGAAGCTCTTCTCTCTCCTTTTCAAATCCAGGTTTTCCAAGAAGTGCAAACATATTCTTCTTATAGCTCTCCACACCTGGCTGATTAAACGGATTCACACCTAAAATGTATCCGCTTACGCCGCACGCAAACTCGAAGAAATAGAAAAGCTGTCCCAGTGAAAACTCGTCCTGTTTTGGAATCTTAACAACCAAGTTTGGAACATTTCCGTCCGTATGCGCAAGCATGGTTCCATTCATGGCGCTCTTATTGACAAAATCTACCGTCTTTCCTGTCAGGTAATTCAATCCGTCCAAATCAACTGGCTCTTCTTCGATTACAAGCTCTTCCGCAGACTCTTCCACATTGAGAACCGTCTCGAACATAATACGGTTTCCATCCTGGATAAACTGTCCCATGGAGTGAAGATCTGTAGTAAGGTCAACTGATGCAGGATAAATTCCTTTCTGGTCCTTACCTTCGCTCTCACCGTAAAGCTGTTTCCACCATTCAGATACATAGTGAAGGCTTGGCTCATAATTGGCAAGAATCTCTATCGTTTTACCTTTCCGAAGAAGAATATTACGGATAGCCGCATAAGTCACTGCATCATTCTCCTCATAGGCATCTTTAAGCGCATGCTCTCTTGCATCTGCCGCGCCCTCCATTAATTTGTCAATATCAGCGCCGCTGACTGCAATCGGAAGCAGACCCACTGCTGTTAATACAGAAAAACGTCCTCCCACATCGTCCGGAACTACAAATGTCTCGTAACCTTCCTCTGTTGCAAGATTCTTAAGAGCTCCTCTTGCCTTATCAGTAGTTGCGTAAATCCTCTTTGCCGCCCCGTCTTTGCCGTATTTCTTCTCCAACATTCCCTTAAAGATACGGAAAGCAATCGCCGGCTCTGTTGTAGTTCCAGATTTTGAAATGATATTTACAGAGAAGTCCCTCTCTCCAATCACATCCGTCAGATGCTTCAGATAGGTGCTGCTGATGCTGTTACCCACAAAATAAATCTCTGGGGTCTTACGAATCTCCTTCGATACCATATTATAGAAATTGTGGCGCAGAAATTCAATCGCTGCTCTTGCGCCAAGATAAGAGCCTCCAATACCGATTACGAGAAGAACCTCTGAATCTCCCTTAATTCTCTCTGCAGCTTCCTTGATTCTTGCAAACTCTTCCTTATCGTAGTCCACAGGAAGATCAATCCATCCAAGAAAATCATTCCCAGCGCCTTCTCTGCCAAGAAGTTCTGCTTTTGCATTCTCTGCAATCTTTTTCATGGATTCAATCTCATGCTCTGAAATAAATGTCTTCGCTTTAGAATAATCGAATGTAACTCTGCTCATATTAGGGCTCCTTCCTTCTATGTGGGAAATCCGCCTCAGGCAGATTTCCCGCTCATTAATGGTATTTTTATACATTTATTATTCTACCAAATCAGCCGGCTATAATCAAGCCATAAACTCTTCGAGTATCCTCCGAATCACAATATCTCGGTTCACCTCTTCCTCAGGTTTTTCTTTCTTCGGCATTCTCTCCTTCTGTAATGCCTGCCGTCCTTTTGTGTTCCTGGCTAGGTTTGAAGACTCTGGTGATTCGATTATGATTGTCTCCTTAACTTCTCTGTCATTGTCCGGTACAGGAATCTCTACAATATTCTCCTTGCGTTTCTCATGACTTTTCGGTGTTTCTATTTCCACCGACTCCTTCTGCCTGACTTCCGGTGTCCGAAACGTGCTGGCTACTTCCTTCTGGTCGGGTTCCGGCATCCGAAACGCATTCGCTACTTCCTCCACTCTCAGATCCGCCGTCCGAAATGCGTTAACCGCCTCATTCTTTGCTATTTCTTGAGTGCGAAATGACGTCTCCCCGGCTTTTAATTCTGCCGCCAGAAATGCGCTTACTGCACTTTGTCCCTGTAAAGGATCTTGCTTTCTTACTGTATAAGGCTCCTCCGGCTGGTTATACCTTTCCGTTGGCTGACTATAGCTTTCCGTTCTATGTGGGTCTTTTAGTATCTCATTCTTTTCTGTCTTACACTTTGAAGCATACAATTGCGCTTCTGCCTGTTCCAGATTTCTCACTGCAGACAAATCCTCCGCCGTCTCTTTCTTTCTCACTGCATATGTATCGCTTGCATTTCCCTGTCCCTCTGCTGGCATAACTCCAAACTCTGGTGAGTTTCCTTCCTGTGCCAATACTTTAATCTCCTTCTGGTAAGATTTCTCGAATCTGTGCCGACATACGTTTTCCAGAAAATCTACCATATAATTCCGAATCGCTTCTAGCTGGTACTTCTCATCCGTCAACAAATGAACCAAATATACGAAAGCCGCAAGTCCGCCTCCGACTGCGCCTGTTTTCCACACCAGATCGCTCATTCCATTAACGCTGTATTCAAGTCCTGCCCCCACTGCCCCAGTCAAAAGGCATAACGCTGCCGCCGCTTTTTCCATTCTTCTCCAACTGTGGAGCCGCAGACCCAGTACCTTATACTCATACAGATACTTGTCTACAAATACTCTTACATTTTCTACCTTGTCGCTGACCATGCTGGCGTGTTCAAATTTGGCACGTACCAGGCGCATCAGCGGATGGGTGCTTTTATTCATATTTCCCGCTGCACGTACCAAACGTTTCAAAGCGACATTAACAATAAATTTACTCATAATCCCTACGGCTGTCAGGATTCCCATTAGCACGAATATTATGTGCCTGTCCAACATTGTTTCTAACATAAAAAGCCCTCCTTCTGAATAGAATTATAACTTAAATTCCAGAGGAGAGCTCAAAAATCGTTCTACAGATTCCGCACTCCAGGATGGGGGAATCTGTCATTTCCCAAGGGATTGTGAAACCTGTTCTTTCTATAGTATTGTCAGTAATTCCTTGACAAGCCTTACGCTGTGGGCGATTGCCTGCCGTTCAAACGTGGGATAGTCTACGCTCGCACTATTGTCAGCTTTGTCCGAAATAGCCCGTATTATGACGTACGAAACTTGATTCAGATACGCAGCCTGCGCAATTCCCGCTCCCTCCATCTCCACACATAAAGGATGAAAATTCTCAACAATCCTGTCCTTTATCTCGCGAGAGGCAATAAACTGGTCGCCGCTTGCAATCCTTCCGGTAAATGTATGTATATCTGGATTTGCTTTCTCACTTGCCTGAACAGCTTTCTTAAGCAACTCTTCATTTGCCGGAAATGACAATGCCTCCATTCTTGGGATCTGCCCAATTGGATATCCAAATTCTGTAGCATCCATATCATGATGCAGTGCATCTGTTGAGATTACCATGTCTCCAATATCAATCTTCGCATCCAAGGACCCTGCGATTCCTGTGTTAATCAGGGTATCTGCCCCGAACCTGTCCACTAGGATCTGTGCACAGATTCCGGCATTGACCTTGCCTATTCCGCTTCTTACTATCACAACTTCCTTGCCGCACAGCACTCCCTTACAAAAAATCATGGACGCTTGTTCTGTTGTTTCCTGAACCTCCATGCTATCCTTTAATGCAGCAACCTCTTCTTCCATTGCTCCGATAATTCCTATCATTGCCTCTTAATCCTCCTGTATTTATTGGTCTCTATGGCTATTATAGCGAAAAATAGGGATTTTTTCAATTCAATTACTTTTTCTTATCTCGGTTCTTTCATTTCCCTACCTAAGAATGTTATTTTATCAAATTTTTGCTTGTAACTGACAGAAATCATTGTATAATAGTAAAGTAGACGTATGCTCTATTGAAAGTAAAAACTTTTGACTGAATTTTTTTAAAAGATAAATGTTAAAGGAGGAGGATGGATATGGAATTTAGACCATCTGGCGTCTGTTCACGATTAATCAAAGTAGATGTGGACGGAGATACTATTAAGAATGTAGAGTTTGTAGGTGGCTGCGCAGGGAACACACAGGGGATTGCAAGCCTGGTTGTTGGGATGAATGTGCATGACGCAATCTCACGTATGGAAGGTATTACTTGCGGTTTCAAACCTACCTCTTGTCCAGATCAGCTTGCAAAGGCTCTTCGTCAAGCGATTGGCGAGGCTTAGTTTGATGTATCAATTGTAACCTATATTAATTACATAATATCTCTTGAAACGATTTTTACAATGAAAAAAGATACGTAGAATCATATCTCGTATCTTTTCATTGTGTTCTCGTTCTCATAAATTTTATCTAGGAAGGCTGCAGGAAGTACCGTCTACGACGTCTTTGACCCGTTTCGTGGGCCTACGGTTTCTCAATGTAAGGTCGAAATTAAATTAATAGTTCCATCGTTTGCACCGTAGACGGTACTTCCTACAGCCTTCCCGGATTTACCGCTATCTTTTTTTAGTTTTTTGGACTAACTCTGTCCTCAGATTGCATTTTTTTCCATATTCAGTTTTTAAATTTGTTTTCTTTCTCTCTAATACTTTGGACGAATGGTTCTTAGTGACTATTCAATGTAAACACCATCAGTAAAAGAACTACTCACATCGAGATGAGCTGAATGAATACAACGCACCCGATAGTAATAACCGCCTTCAACCGTCAAAGTCCGATTTGAACTTACTCTATCGGCATTTTCATTTAGCTTATACCAGTTATCATAATAAGTCCAAGCTGAATCTTCCTCCTTGGCTCGTTCTACAATAACTGATACTCTCACTGAACTGACTTCATGCGCTGCGATAGTTGTCCCGCCAGCATAGATCTTTCCAGGACCTAGCCTAGCACATTTGGAATAACTTACAAGCAAATCTACTCCTCGTGTATTTGGCGCTGCATACCCAATGGACTCTGCATCGTGCGTCAAATATGAACCATCCAAGATCGGGTCGTCTGATGCCGCTTGTGTGTCGTTTACTGATATTAGTAGCATGCTAAGTAACAATAAAAATGCGTAGCAAACAGACAATACCTTCTTTTTCACTCCTACACCTCCAATCCCTCTTTTTTTACTCTCATTTATATAAACACATAACTTTACAAAAACTGACGCAAATTACCAAAAAAAATTTAAATTCTTTACTATTAGCTCAAAGTCCTCTTTATCCATAGTTCCCGCCAAGTAATATTTTAAATTCATTTCTTCAAAACTAGCGGAAAATCGACTCTTCTCCCAATTTTTTACTTGGTACTGTTTTATCTCTATTTTTCTATCTAGTACTTCCAAAGGATATTTATCTATAACCTTATCTTCAATGTCAAAACCAAATGATTCCTTGATATAAGATAAATTAATTAAATAGATAAGCTTTTCTCCATCATATTCATAACATAATTCAGCAGCTTTCATCAATTCATTAAACTTCATATTTACAAATTTCATATTTTCTGATACAGCTACTATCCTTACTGGCTCTATTCCAAATTCCTCACTAATTTTTTGATATGCCTCTTCTTCATTTTCATCCACGCTGATCAAATTATCTTCGCTAGAATTTACTTTTTCAACTTCTCTCTCACCAACCATCTGTGTTACCATTTTCATTAACTTTTCAGGTCCACCCATAGTATTAATTCCCATACTCAACATTAACACCACAGCTGCAACGACCGCAACATACACCCGTACTCTCCTTTTTCGCCTCAGTACAACCTTAACCTCTTCCCTCGTTATCTCCTCTTCCTCTTCATACCCCTCTTGCGCTTTTTTCGCCTCTTCCTCCAGAATCCTCCGTCCAATCTCCAGAGCTCTCCGATCCTCCTCAGACATATTGGCATATAGGTCTTGCTTTTCCTTCTTCCTCATCTCTGCG
>BLMJ01000126.1 GCA_011960625.1 Lachnospiraceae bacterium
ATACTTCACTCCTCCCATCACTGCCCGGGCAACCGCCGCACAGAGGGATTTGCGCATTACTGCACGTACATAGGCATTGTCTTCCGCACCCAAATAATCCACAAGAAGCGTATCCAGCCTCTTAACGCCGTCCCATTGCAGCCCCTTAAGGTATTCCTTCACGTCATTGATTCGGTTCTGACTGCCCACGATCAGCAGCGCGTTATCAAGTTTTTCCTTCCCGGTGATACCGTAAAACAGTTCCATATAGTTGTAATACCCTGCATCATCGGAATCCACCCACCTGCGCCGGCCAGTCTCCATGCTCCAGGGCACTTTTCCTATGATAAGCCCACAACTTGCGAACACATCCGTCACGATCTTCCCTTTCAGCAAAGGATCGTTTTCAAGGACAAGGACAGCGTTATTGATGGTCTTTGCGATTTTCCCATTCCCGTCGTGTGTCAGCCGGCCAAGCCAGTCCAAATCCGAATCCTGCCCCTGTTCCACTGCCGTAGTTTCCTGTATGCCAAAAGCCTTCTGTGCCTCTTCGAATTTCTCCCTTGCGATCAGGCCCGCGACGTCCGGGTCCACTGCCGCCATCTGGCTCATCAGCACAAATGAGGGCAGCTTATTGTTCGGCGTCCCTTCTTTCGCTTCCTGATCCTTATCTCCGTACATATGGAGGCGCACCATATCAAACGCATTGACCAGAAGTCCCGAACATGGATCTGTGGCGTGATGGGAATATAAGAACATATCCCCATCATATACTACCGCGCCTCCTACCGTAGACCCCCCTGTATACGTGTATCTCCCGGACATGGCAGTTTCCTCATACATGCCCGGAATAAATTTATCCATAGCCTGCACAATGTTATAAGTACGGCAGAAAGCTCCTATAATGCCCCTTTTCGTAGTCGGATCCTCCTGCTTTGCCAGCTTCCGCCTTTCTACCACATCAGTCCCCGGGACCTGCGGCCACTGCAGGACATCCCTCCAATCCCCATACATCCCCAGAATCCCATCCACGCTGCAGAAACCGTTGTCATATACTTCATATATATACTCGCTGTCCATGCAACAGCTAGGCCAATACATAAGCCTCGCCACGTCAAACGTGGTCGGGTCACAGAACTCAATTCCGATGAAGGACGCTAGCTTTCTTGCTACAGGCTCATATTCATCTACCGTGGCTGTTCGGTCTAGAGGTATTACTAAGCGAAGCCTTGGCGCATATCCTGCATGCTTACGGGTGCTATAAATTGCAGCGGCACATCCTAACGCAAAGACTCTTC
>BLMJ01000127.1 GCA_011960625.1 Lachnospiraceae bacterium
TGCGCATGAGATGAAGGAGTGGGCGATTGAGAAGGGGGCAACTCATTATACCCATTGGTTTCAGCCGCTTACGGGAGTAACAGCAGAAAAACATGATTCATTTATCTCTGCTCCTATGGGGAACGGCAAGGTGCTCATGAGCTTTTCGGGTAAGGAATTGATTAAGGGGGAGCCGGATGCATCTTCATTTCCGTCAGGAGGACTTCGCGCCACCTTTGAGGCGAGAGGATATACGGCATGGGACTGTACCTCTCCGGCATTTGTAAGGCATGACGCTGCAGGCGCCACACTGTGTATTCCGACGGCGTTCTGTTCCTATACGGGAGAGGCGCTCGATCAGAAAACACCACTTTTGCGTTCTATGGAGGCCGTCAGTGCGCAGTCCTTGCGTCTGATTCGTCTGTTTGGAAATACGACCTCAAAGAAAGTAACGCCTTCCGTTGGCCCGGAGCAGGAATATTTCCTTGTGGATGCGGAAAAGTTTCGACAGAGAAAAGACTTGATATATACAGGACGTACCTTGTTCGGTGCGATGCCTCCGAAAGGACAGGAGCTTGATGACCATTACTTTGGGACTATCCGACAAAGAATTGCAGGCTTTATGAAAGATGTGAACGAGCAGCTTTGGCGGGTAGGCGTAACGGCCAAGACGCAGCACAATGAGGTTGCGCCGGCACAGCACGAGTTGGCTCCAATCTATGCAGAGGCGAATGTTGCGGTTGACCACAACCATCTGGTAATGCAGACTTTAAAGCGGGTTGCATGTCAGCATGGTATGAAGTGCCTTCTCCATGAGAAACCGTTTGCCGGGGTGAATGGCTCTGGAAAGCACAATAACTGGTCGCTTACGACAGATGATGGAAAGAATCTGCTGGACCCTGGTAAGACACCTCATGAAAATATTCAATTTCTGCTGGTACTCACCTGTGTGCTAAAGGCAGTGGATGAGCATGCGGATTTGCTTCGTGAGTCTGCGTCCGATCCGGGAAATGACCATAGGCTTGGCGCCAATGAAGCGCCTCCGGCAATTATCTCTGTTTTCTTAGGCGAGCAGCTTGAGGACGTTCTGGAGCAGTTGATCAGTACGGGTGAGGCGACCCACAGC
>BLMJ01000128.1 GCA_011960625.1 Lachnospiraceae bacterium
AATAATTACATTATATCAAATATAGGCGGTGATAGCTACTTTTTCAGCGGCCTCCCTCAGACGGAGGGGGAAGTGTCCGTGTGCGGGAGAAGCGCCCAAAAGCCGCAGGGGGTAAGAAAGATCGTAGGATATCTCCCCCAGGATTTTTCCATGTATCCCAACATGACGGTATACGAGGCAATGGATTATCTGGGAGTGCTGTCGGGGCTTGGCAGAGCAAAGCGGAGAGAGCGAATACCTAAGCTTCTTGAGAGAGTGAATCTTCAGAATGACCAGAGGAAGAAGGTCAAGGCTTTATCAGGAGGAATGAAGCGCAGGCTTGGAATTGCGCAGGCAATCCTCCACAACCCCAAAGTGTTGATTGTGGATGAACCTACGGCAGGCTTAGACCCGGAGGAGAGGGTGCGTTTTCGCAACCTGTTATGTGAGATTGCGAAGGAGCGTATCGTGCTCCTGTCTACTCATATTGTAGGGGATATCGAGGCAACCTGCGAAGATATTGCGGTTTTGGATCAGGGAAGGGTAATTTATCAAGGGACTGTGCCGGATTTGATAGCCATGACGGAAGGAAAAGTATACTCTGCGGAAATCAGCAAGGGAGAGCTTGAGCTTCTGAAAAAAGATTATATTGTGACCAGCATGCTTACCTTGGGAAATAATGTGATAGCACGTTTTCTTGCTGAAGAGAAACCTTTTGAATCGGCAAAACACTGTGAGGCCGGAATGGAGGATGCATATATGTATCTTATGCAGACGGAGAGGGGGCGCTAAGGATGTTAGCACAGTTATTTCTGATAGAATGTAAACAGACCATAAAAAGCCTGATCTATTGGCTTATCGTCTTGGCGCTTATCTTTCATTTCACCTCCCAGCTTGGTGATATGGAGATCAAGCGAAAACCCGAACCTGGGCAGGAGCATTACGGGCAGATGAAAAGCCAAGACCCGAAACTGATTATGAAGAGTACGCTTGGGCAGTTGACGGAGGAATATTGGCGTAAGAGCTATAAGACCTATCCTATTGGTTTCTACAAAAATGTGACGCTGAATGAAGGAGAGGACAAGAGGATTGGCGAGATTCTTAAGGAAACGGCTGGAATCCAAAGCCGTGATGAGGCAGAACAGACGGTAGAAGCCTGGTACGACGCTCAACAGGAGAGCCAAGCTTTAAGCAGTAAGGATGGGCCTATATATATGGAACCCTTAAAAGTAGATCCGGTCCAAGATTTGGATTACAGCCGGTTTAACGAGCTTATGGATGAAGCAGATCAGATTTTAGGAGGAGGGTCTTCTTATAACAAAGTATCCCGAGAAAACAGCGCCGAGATACCTATGACTTATGAGGAGGCGCTTGAGGAATACAATACGTTGATTGAGAGGGACCGGCTGACCGGAGGCTATGCCAGATTATTTTCGGATTATATGGTAATCTTTCTCGGAATACTGCCCGTGTTCCTTGCCGTGACCCGAGGGCTTCGCGACCGACGCTCCATGATGCAGGAATTGATTTATACCCGGAAATGTTCGTCCTTTACAATTATGGCGAGCCGCTATCTGGCGATGGTGGGAATGCTTACGCTTCCGCTTCTTGCCCTATCCTTGATTCCGCTTTCAAAGTGTATGAATTACGCCCAGGCGGAGGGGATTGCTGTGGATATGCTGGCATTTGTGAAATATGTGTTTGGATGGCAGCTTCCTACGATTATGGCAGTGACGGCTGTGGGCATGTTTCTTACAGAGCTTACAGATACGGCAGCGGCGGTTCTGGTTCAGGGGGCATGGTGGTTTATAGCCATGTTTGGCAGCGTTAACAATATGGGTGGAGGCAGCTATGGCTGGAATCTGGTGCCAAGGCACAATACGTCCATGAACTGGCAGGGATTCCATGACGGATTTGCAAAGCTTGCGGCAAACAGGGCTTTGTATGTAACGGCAGGGCTGGTTTTGGTGGTTTTGACGGCGCTGGTCCATACACAGAAAAGAAGAGGGAGGTTACAGTTTCGTGGAAAGATATCTGCAAATCGAAAAAATAAATCTGAAGTATAATATTCCTCTGCATATCCTGATTTGTCTGTTGATGCTTCTGGTTTCGCCGCTTCTGATGGGGGTGGCGAACCTTGGGGCAAAGGATACGGCAAAGGTATTGGAAATGTATGCGGCGCTTATAGGGATTGTCCTGGTGCCTCCGGTATTTTTGCCGGAGCAGGATCACGATATCCGAGATCTGGTTTATACAAAGTATACGAACGGGGCGATAGTTTATCTGGTACGGATATTTGGAAATATATTGCTGCTTTCTGTTTTGCTGGGGATATATGTGGGAATACTGGCTCATAACGGATGTGAATTTCCAATAGGAAGATATTTTCTGGGGACACTTGCAGAAATGCTGTTCATGGGGGGACTGGGACTGTTCTTTTACGGACTGTGCGACAATCTGGTGATTGGGTATATGGCGCCGCTTATCTATTATATTACGGCAATGGGAAGCGGGGATAAGTATTTAAAAATTCTTTATCCATTTTCGATGGCGAGAGGAAGCTATGATGAAAAGATCTGTTTGGCTGTGGGCGCTTTCGTACTTTTAGGAGCGGGTGTCTGGTGCAGATGCAGAAGAAAATGATTCGAAGGTTTATGTACAATTACTGTGTAAGTTTATGAAGAAAAAAAAGGTTGAAAAATGCTGCAATCTATTATAGAATGAGAAAAGATATAAGAATGAAAGCAAAAAGCGTCGTTTGACGTGGTTAAGGAGGAATAATAGAATGGCAGATGCTTATATTGAGAAGGGTACGACTTATGAGATTGATGGGAAAGTGTATGAATGTCTGGAGTTCTTACATGTAAAGCCGGGTAAGGGTTCTGCGTTTGTCCGTACAAAATTAAAAGATGTGATTAACGGCGGTGTGGTTGAGCGTACGTTCAATCCGTCTAAGGATGTTCTGAAGAAGGCATTTATCGAGAGAAAGGATGTACAGTATCTATATAATGACGGAGGATTGTACTATTTCATGGATATGGAGACCTTTGAACAGACACCGGTAGGAGCGGACGATGTGGGAGATTCCCTGAAGTTTGTGAAAGAGAATGAAGTGGTGTCCATGAAGTCTTATCAGGGCAAGGTATTCGCCATTGAGCCACCGTTGACAGTAGAGCTTGAGATTACAGAGTCTGAGCCGGGTGTGAAGGGGAACACAGCGACTGGCGCAACGAAGCCAGCTATTGTTGAGACGGGTGCACAGGTTATGGTTCCGCTGTTCGTTGAGCAGGGAGAGAAGATCAAGATCGATACCCGTACAGGCCAGTATCTTTCCAGAGCTTAGTATTCTTTTTGACTATCTGCCTTTAGGTCAGAGTATCGTATTCGTGTAGGTTCGCTGGCTTCATGCAGGTTGGATTGTCGAAATATGTCATACGAAAAGCCTTGCAATTCCAGCAGGGCTTTTTTATAATAGCATTACCATAATATTTCAATCATTTTCTGATTTATTCAGAGGCAGAGTTCCTGCCAGTTTCCATGAAAAGCTAAAATGTTGCCAGTATACCTTGTCGCATACAGGCGGGTGCGAGGGATGGGAAACATCCAGAACAAAGGATTCGCTAAGGGTAAGTGTACAGGGTGTCAAGAAAGGAGAGGAATGACGTATTATCAGTTTATTCATGAGGTAGAGGTTAAGGTTAGAGAGGCGATAGAAGGAAACATATCGGTATACATACATTCGACTGTGAAGAATAATGGAACGCAGAGGCATGGACTGACACTTGCAGAGAAGGGAATCAACATCTTTCCCACAATCTATCTGGAAGAATACTATCAGCAGTTTAGGAATGGAGTCTCTGTGGAGAATATTGCAGGTGATATTCTGAGACTATACAGTGAAGTACGTTTCAAACGCTGTTTCGAAAGAGACTTTTTAAGAGATTTCCAGCAGATTAGGGGAAAGATTGTCTATCATTTGGTGAACCGTGACGCGAATAGAGAATTACTTGAAGGAGTACCCTATGAAGAGTATCTAGACCTGGCGGTGGTTTACCATGTGCTGTTGGAGGTGAATACCTATGGGATGGCGTCTCTGATGATCCGCAATGAGCATCTTAAGCTGTGGAATGTAACAGAGAAGGAGATTTCCTGTGAGGCGCACAGGAATACGAGAAAATTGCTTCCATATGAGTTCAGAACCATGAGCGCGCTTCTGGAAGAACTGGCAGTTACGGATGAGGATGAAGGAGATAATGAGGACGAAGGAAATAGCATTATGTATGTGCTGAGCAACCGGATTCGAAGCTATGGCGCCGCCGCACTTTTGTATGAGAGTCAGCTTGACGGCATTGGAGCCTATCTTGAAGAGAATTATTATGTGCTTCCAAGCAGTGTACATGAGGTAATTGTTGTGCCGGAGAGTGCGGCTTTAGGGAGAAAGGCGCTGGATTTGCTTGTGAAAGAGGTGAATGAGCTTCACGTAGCCCCAGAGGAGCATCTTTCCAATCATGCGTATTATTATGATCGACAGGAAAGAAGATTATTTGCCTAAAGGAAGACTTATAGAGGAGCTTAAAGCTGCCTATGACGAAAAAAGTAGAGGAAGTGTGAGAAATATTTTTATCATTTCCTTTACTTTTTCGGATAAATGTGGTAATATAACTCTTGCAATTTCATATTGTTTTACTTTAGATTATGCACCCGTAGCTCAGGGGATAGAGCACCGCCCTCCGGAGGCGGGAGCGGCGGTTCGAATCCGCCCGGGTGTGTATTTTATTTCTATTTTTTCATGTGCAGATGGAGGTAGTCTTATGGAAGGAAGAGACAAGGACTGTTCCAAAAGCCAGGGGAAGTATAGGAAGATTGTCATACTGGCAGTTCTGATTATTTCCGTGGCAGTTGTGGGTGCAGCCAGTTCAAGCCTTACCAAAGCAAAAGTCCAAAAGGCACAAAAGAAAACCTCCGAACAGTTATATACGGAGAATTTAAAGAGTGGGTTTGCAGAATTGAATCCGCTTAAGATGGATGAATATCCGGAGATTACGGGGGCTGTGAGAGATTATTATAAGCAGCAGGGAGAGGAAGCCGGCTTTGTCGAGTCGTACGATGATATTTGCGTTTACACGAAAGAAGGCAAGTATAGGGGTACATATGTGGTATTTGCCAGATATAATATGAAAATTCGGGAGGTCTACACAAAGGTTCCGGGATTAAGTACCTTGTATGTAGTGAAAGACGAAGAAGGCGGTTATCAGGTCAGCGCTTCTGTGGAGGACGAGAAAGTGAAGTCTAATATTCAGAAGATTGCCGCCCATGAGGATGTACAAGCTCTCATGTCGGAGACGCAGGATGCATATCAGACGGCGGTGCGCTCGGACGCTCTGCTAAAGGAAGCATTGGCAGACCTTGAGAATGCATACAATAATGTGGATGCGTAAGGATTTCTCTGCCGTATCAGAGAATATTTTAGGGTCAGATCCCTGTGAGTTGCAGAGATCTGGCCTTTTTTGTTATAATGGTATATCTATCGAATATACCTTTTCAGGATAAGTCCTCAAGGTAAGGGGAATACAAGTAAGCATAGGAAGAAGAGGAGGAGAGAATATGAAGAAAATCATGGATTTGATTGCCGAAGAGTTGGCGGCAGCGTTCGAGGCAGCAGGATATGATAAGGAATATGCAAAGGTAACTCTGTCAAACCGCCCAGATCTGTGTGAATATCAGTGTAATGGCGCGATGGCGGGGGCCAAGGCATATCGAAAGGCTCCGATAATGATTGCGGATGATGTTGTAAAACGGCTGAAGGACAGTCAATGTCTGGAAGAAGCTAACGCCGTGAAGCCGGGCTTTATCAATATGAAGCTTAAGAAGGAATATGTGGCGGAGTATTTAAATTGTATGAGCACAGATGGAGAGCTGGGACTTGAGACGGCGAAAAAGCCAAAGTCCGTGGTTGTGGACTATGGCGGAGCCAATGTTGCAAAGCCCCTTCATGTAGGACATCTGCGTTCTGCGATTATCGGTGAGGGAATCAAGCGGCTTGCGAAGAAGATGGGACATCGCGTACTGGGAGATATCCATCTCGGGGACTGGGGATACCAGATGGGCCTGATCATAACAGAGCTTAAGGAGCGCAAGCCGGAGCTGCCATATTTTCAGGAGGACTTTCATGGGGAATATCCGAAGGAGGCGCCCTTTACCATAGGCATGCTGGAAGAGATCTATCCCAAAGCCAGCGGCAGGGCGAAGGAGGATGAAGATTACCGAAAGGAAGCTCTTGAGGCGACCCGGCTTCTGCAGAATGGACACAAAGGATACAGGGCAATCTGGAATCACATTATGGAGGTGTCTGTGGCAGATCTGAAGAAGAATTATGAAAGCCTGAATGTGCATTTTGACCTTTGGAAAGGAGAGTCAGATGCCCAGGTTTACATTCCAGATATGATCGAGAGACTGAAAGCAAAGGGGTATGCCCATATGGACGAGGGTGCGCTGGTGATTGATGTAGGGCAGGAGTCAGACACGAAGGAGATTCCTCCCTGTATGATTCAGAAATCCGACGGTGCGTCTCTTTATGGAACCACGGATCTTGCCACCTTGGTACAGAGGATGCAGGACTATGATCCGGATCAGATCATTTATCTTGCAGATAAGAGACAGGATCTTCATTTCCTTCAGGTATTTCGGGCGGCAAGAAAGACAGGGATTGTTCCGGAGAAGACACAGCTTGAATTTCTTGGCTTTGGCACCATGAATGGTAAGGACGGCAAGCCGTTTAAGACGAGAGACGGCGGCGTCATGCGTCTGGAAAACCTGATTGCGGAGATTGTGGAGGAGATGAGGAAGAAGATTGCCGAGAATCGTACGGTCGACCCAGAGGAGGCCGAGGAGACGGCAAGGATTGTAGGTCTGTCGGCCATTAAATATGGGGATTTGTCGAATCAGGCATTCAAGGACTATGTGTTTGACGTGGATCGCTTTACCTCCTTTGAGGGAAATACAGGGCCATATATTCTTTATACCATTGTACGGATTAAGTCAATTTTGAATAAATATCAGGCGGATGGAAAGGCTCTTTTAAAGTTAAAGGTAGAGCCTGCTCATGATGAGAATGAAAAGGCATTGATGTTGGAGGTTCTAAAGTATAATAATGTGATTGAGACGGCCTTTGAAGAGCTGGCCCTTCATAAAATCTGTGCCTATATTTATGACCTTGCCAATGCGTTTAATCGTTTCTACCATGAGACAAAGATTCTTGCGGAGGAAGATGAGACGAAGCAGAAGGGGTATATTGCTTTACTCGTGCTTACCAAGCGGGTTTTGGAGGCTTGTATCGACGTGCTTGGCTTTGCGGCTCCTGAGAGAATGTAGCTGATGTGAGGGAAATAAAAGATACCGGAGAGGATACAGTATATGACAGAGAAATTATTCTATCAGGATGGATACAGAAAGGAATTTGAGGGGAAGGTTCTTTCCTGTGAGAAGTTCGGCGACAAGTATAAGGTGGCGCTGGATGGGACGGCCTTTTTCCCAGAGGGGGGAGGACAGTACGGAGACATAGGATGGCTTGATGAGGCAGAGGTTGTGGATACTAAGGAGAGGGAGGGTGTGATTTACCATACGGTTACCGCCCCCCTTGAGGTAGGGACCGTGGTGAAGGGACGGCTGAACTGGGAGGTACGCTTTGACAGGATGCAGCAGCATACAGGGGAGCATATTATTTCTGGGCTGGTCCATAGCCGTTTCGGTTATGATAATGTAGGGTTCCATTTAGGAGAAGATTACTGTACCATGGATTTTAACGGCCCTATCACGAAGGAGCAGTTAAAGGAGATCGAGTTAGAAGCGAACCGTGGGGTATTTGCAAACCTTAAGGTAGGGATTACCTATCCTTCCAAAGAAGAGCTTAAGGCTATGGAGTATCGAAGTAAGATTGAGATAGAGGGACAGGTGCGGATTATTACGGTTCCGGGGTATGACGTGTGCGCCTGCTGCGCTCCCCATCTTGCATCTACCGGAGAGATTGGACTCATTAAGCTGGTGCATATGATTAATTATAAGGGCGGCGAGCGTATTACGATGCTCTGCGGGTTCCGGGCATTGGCAGATTATAATATTAAGGATGAGAATGGGAAGATGATTTCCTCCCTTCTCAGCACAAAAGAGCATGAGGTTGCAGAGGCAGTTGCCCATTTAAAAGACGAGGCTTTAAGCCTTAAGGGGAAGCTTTTAGCCCTTAACCAGAAGCTGATTGCGTATCAGGCGGCAGAGATTCCTGTGGAGCAGGAGGTGGTTGCCGTGTTTGATGCTGGTCTTTCAGGGAGCGGACCGAGAGAACTGATGAACCTTTTGCTGAACAAGGGAGCGAAGGTATGCGCTGTTTTTACAGGAAATGAAGCAGAGGGCTTCCGCTACGTAATCGGGAGCAGGGAAACGGATGTGCGTCCCCTTTGCAAGAGAATGAACGAGACATTTGGAGGCAGGGGAGGAGGTAAGCCTGAGATGGTGCAGGGTACTTTGATTGGAAAAGAGGAAGCCATACGGGAGGAATTGTATAGAGGGTAATAAGGAAAGATATTCACTTTTTAATGGTTTTATCACGGATCTGTCACAGTTTAAACACAATTTGACGGTAAACTACTAATCAGAAAATCAAAAACGAACCAGAACGAAAGGAGATATCAATATGGATCATCAATATACTTATTACACGCCGGGACAGGATTCTAATCCTCAGAATAATTCAGAGTACGAGCCGCCGCATAAGAAGAAAGGTACGCCGAAGTGGGTGAAGACGATTTGCTTTGGTCTGGTATTTGGAGTAACGGCAAGCGCGGCATTTCAGACGAGCAATATTGTGGCAGGAAAATTCCTGAACAATAGGGCTGTGAAGGAGAGTACGGAGAAGACAGAGAATATTGGAAACGCGAAGCTTACAACCTCTTCTGGCAGCATCACCAAGTCGGATGTAGCGGATATTGCAGAAAATGCCATGCCATCCGTCGTGTCCATTACGAACATGAGCGTTCAGCAGGTACAGAGTTTCTTCGGAGGAATACAGGAGAGACAGAGTGAAAGCGCAGGCTCTGGTATTATTATTGGACAGAATGATTCTGAACTTTTGGTTGTGACCAATAACCATGTGGTGGAAGGAAGCGATACGCTGACCGTTTCATTTATCGACGAAGAGAGTGTTGAGGCGAATATCAAGGGAACGGATGCCAGCCGAGATTTGGCGGTTGTTGCCGTAGACTTAAGTAAGATTAAGGATAGTACGAGAGAAAAGATTGCTGTGGCTACTCTGGGAGATTCTGATCAGATACAGGTAGGCGAGGAGGCGATCGCAATCGGAAATGCACTTGGTTACGGACAGTCCGTTACAAGAGGTATTATTTCCGCAAAAGAAAGAAGAATTGAAGGCTTCGATAGCAACCTGATTCAGACAGACGCAGCGATTAATCCAGGAAACAGCGGCGGAGCGTTGCTGAATGCCAAGGGTGAAGTCATTGGTATCAATACGGCGAAGGCGGCATATGAAGCGGTGGAAGGTATCGGTTATGCCATTCCGGTATCAGAGGCGAGAGAGACGATCGAAGGGCTGATGAATCGGGAGACCAGGACAAAAGTCGCGGAGGAGGAAAGAGGATACCTTGGTATCGCGGAGCCTGTGGATGTTACCCAGGAGACTTCACAGATGTATAACATGCCTACAGGTGTGTACATTACGGATGTGATAAGAGGGGGCGGGGCTGAGAGAGCAGGAATCACGAAGGGCTCTGTGATTACGGCTTTGAATGGAACTACCATTAACAACACGAGTACCCTTTTAGAGCAGCTTCAGTATTATAAAGTTGGGGAGACAGTGACGGTGACCATTGCCATTCCTGGAAGTAACGGTGAATACCGGAGCAAAGAGGTAGAAGTAACCCTTGGAAAAGGCTCTAATTAAGAATGAAAACAAAAGAAAAAAGAAATTTTAAAAAAGAAATTTAGAAAAAGATTTTGATATTTTATGTCGGATGTAGTATAATGACCGTATACGTGAGGATTGCCAGAACAGTTTAGGTAAAACTGTAATAATATTATATTTAAAGAGGAGGAGTACAGTCTGATGAAGTGTCCAATATGCGGTCAGGAATTAAAGCCGGGGAAGAAAGATCCGAATTATCTCTTATGCTACAACTGTAAGAAGAAGTTTAAGGTTCCCCAAAAGAAGATAGAGAAAAAAGGGGATGATGAGGAAGAAGAGCAGACGTATTCCAACATACCGCCGAAGAAGGTAAGGAAAAAGCGGGAAGAAGAGATGCGTAAGGCTTATGACGAGATGCTTGCAGCAGGTGATGGAAAAGGCAAGAAGAAAAAGCCGGCGCCGGCTCCGAAGCCAAAACGCAGAGAAGAGATAGAAGACGATTATGATGACGACTACGATGATGACGACGATTACTATGATGATGAAGAGGATGAGAAGATGTCCAAGCTTCCGATTATCATTCTTGGCATTGCGATTGTGATTGTGGCTGCCTTGATTGTGTTTGTGCTCTTCAAGTAGAAGATATCGTATCATATAGTTAAAAAAGCGTGACGCTTGTCACGCTTTTTTTGTGGGTTAGCTTTCAATTTACAAATCTGCAAATACTGCCATCTGTTTCTTCAAATCTTCCACAATTTCCCTGTTGGTATTCATACGGCCAGTAATGTCAGCCATGTCTTCCACCAAGTCTTTCGTACTCCCTGCCACTCCAGTAATTCCGGTGGCGCCCTCATCAATAGCCTTGGTAATGCTTTCAATGGAATCAGCAATCTCTGTCATGGAGTGCCTCAGTCGGTCAGTTCTGCTGTTAAAGGCATCAATCATTTCTTTTACATAATCTGCATCTTCTTTATACTGCTTGCCGGAATGTACAAATTCCTGAAATTCTGTTAAAATAGTTTCGCTTAGGTAGTCTGCCATGTCTTTTGAATGAGCAGATAAGTTATGGACCGCCTGCCTCAGTTACAATTTTATTTACCTCTTGAATACGTTCAGCAGTCTCGCCGCAGGAGGCGGCCAGGCGTTTGATCTCACTGGCAACAATCGCAAATCCCTTTCCGGCTTCACCCGCCCGCATTGCCTCTACCGATGCGTTAAGGGCGATCAGATTGGTTGTTGATGAAATAGATACAATATCTTTGGTTAGATTGTTTACCTGGTCTACGCTTTTACTGTTTTCAATTGCTTCTTCGAGCACTGCCAGGATGTCTGCTGCTTTCTTTTGGATGGACTCAGTGTTCGTTTGGGCTGTTGCTTCCATCTCGTTTGCACGTATCTTCATTGCGGTAGAATATTCCGTGATCGTAGTACATTCCTTAGCCATATCATGAACATCTGTTTTGATATCAGATGCATTGCTGTTAATATTAGCCGCATTGTTAGCCACTTTCTGGATTGCCCTGGACAGGGAATCTGCAAGAGAGGACAGGCCCTTGGCGCTTTCATTGGAAGTATGGGTGTGTTTGAGTACCTCTTTGGTTACTCCGTCAAGAGTTTTTGAACTTTCCTGCAAGGTATCCACCGTACCTTTGATGGGTGTGATCACGTATTTCCGAATGATCCGAACAGCGGCAAGTACCAGCAAGAGGCAGGTTACGACCGAGGCGGCGGCAATAATGAGTGAAATGACGTACACGATCAGAAGATGCTTGCGTGCAGCGGCTGTTCGTGCGCTGACGGCAGCGTACAGTTCATCCGCATTGTTTTCCATAGCTGTCCCGAAGTCTGCCACATCGCCGTTGGCATAAGCATAAGCATCCTCTGTATTACTGTCTGCGCTTGCACATACGAGAAATACAAGGGCATGCTTAAAGGAATCGTAGTTTGCCAAAAGCTGTGTATAGATCTCCTCCTCTTCTTCGGTGATATAGTTTTTGTATTCCTTCAAAAAAGTCTCTAAGATCTTTTCTTCTTCTTTAATTTCGCCTACGATAGTGATCATGGTATTGTAGTCGGCGGCTACGATGTGGGACAGTGCGATTTCATGAATTTTTGTGATGGAGTGGCGGATGTTCTGCAATGTCTCTGAGCCAACCATATAGTTATCTACAATTTTTGAAGCATTAGAATTTACATTATTGATGCTGAAAACTGATAGGACATTTGAGATCAATGCCACGGCTCCCAGAAGGAGGATGGGGAGTATCAGACGCTGTTGTATACGGAGTTTCTTCTTCATGTTATTCTGACAAATCCTTTCGATATATTGTATCTATCGTGCAGAAACGCCTTCTGCCATCTCGTCTAACTGTTCCTGCAGATTTTGACCGGAAGGATTTCCGGCGGCCATGTTTCCTGCAAATTTTGAGACCGGATCCCAGAATTTTCCGCCTATCCTTTGTAGCTGCGAAAACTCTGACTGCTCTAAGAGTGCGGCGATTGCCGGAGATTGTTGGATCTCTGGGGAATCTGCAACAGTGCTGTTGGAGGGACCTTGCCCACGCATTTCAAACCGAAGTTTTTGATTTCTTTCATTTGTGATCCATTCTGCAAGGCGCGCCGCCCATTTCGGATGTTCGGAGTAGGCATTCACGCCCACTAATTTGCAGCCGGAAAAAGAAGCCATCTGTATTTGGGCGCCATTGCAGGTATAGGTCGGAAGTTTTGCGGCGCCTGTATTCTCGCCCCAGACTTCAGTGATTGCAACTCCATTCCAGACGCCGCTGACACCTGCGGCGACAGATCCGTTTTTTATGCCGCTTAGAAACGCTTCGTCCGTCCAATTGGTGAATGCTGGGCTGTTTGCGATATTAAGCATTGACTGTGCCACGTCCACGCCCCGAATTGCCCCGTCTGCCTGATTCCATGTGCAGTAGTTGGTGATCCCATCTTCGTTCAGCCCAACTTCCAGCCCTGTATTTCCGAAGAAAGAATAGACATACCAAGCTGAGGACCAGTCCATGGAAAATAGTTTGCCGTTTGCTGCCGTAGCCTGCAATATTCCGTCCAGCGTCTGTGCCTGTTCTTCCGAAACATACTGTTTGTTGTAGTATAGGAAATATCCGTTATCTGCGGTCAGCGGGTAGGCATATAGTTTATCCGCCACCGAGGCGGCTTCAACCGTACTCGGAAGATTATTGGCCCTGATTTCGTCAGCATTCTCGATGGGATCTAAGGCTCCGGCGGCGGCCAGTGCGTGTAGTTGATCATCTGCAAAGGTAAATACGTCTGCGCCCTCTTCCAGACCGCCCAGCAGAGCATCCTTACATTGAGCTTCTCCTTGTACCTCGAAAGTAATCTGGAAATCAGCCTGTCCCTGGTATTCTGTCTTGAAACTCTGGATGATTTGCGCCATCAGCTCCGTGTCCTCCTCAGCGCCCCAGACTACCAAATCGACCTTTGACGGTTGAGGGTCCTCAATGTCTGTGTCTTTGTCCGTGCGGCATCCTGTGAGTGACATGGTGCATAGGATGCCCAAAAACAATCTCAATATTTTTTTTCTCATATGTATTTCTTCCTTTTATGTGTCAATTTTTCTGTGGATAGATTATATCATTGATAGGGGATCCTTGCAATATGGGGATATGGGAATTTAGCGTTGATTCGGAAGATTTTTATACTTGACAAGGGAAACTTTTGCATATACAATAAATGAAATAAGATTTTATAATTTAGGAGGATGTTGCATGTTAAGTGTGGTTGTATTGGAGAAAATTGCAGAATAAATATTGCAGGGAAGATTTTTAGTTTACACTAGGAGTCTGCCTATTTGTTGACGGCTTATGCAGTTGACATTTTCGCCTTACAAGTGCTTAATATTGTGGTATTCTTTTTAATGAATATATTTTAGATATTACGTAGGCATGGCTGTATGGTCATGTTTTTTTCTGTCCAAATATCTTTAGAGTTTCTGACCGTGACGGGGCGGAGATATCTGAGATTTGATAAATATGGATGGCGGCAGAAATCAGCGTATATTAATGACCATGGTATTTTATGCTTTCGGGCAGCCATGGTTTTTTTGAGCCGAAAAAGGCAGCATTTGAGGCGAAATAACGCTGTAGAATAACCATTAAAAAAGAAAGGGAATGAAAATGAATATAGAAAAGCAGATTGAATTTGAAAGGATAAAAGAGAAATGGCTTCAGCTTGCAGTTACGGATCAGGGAAAGAAACAGATTCAGGAAGTGTCTTTTTCTTTGTCTGAAAGGACGGTGAGAAAACAGTTAAAGGACACGACTGACAGCAGAAACATGATGGAAAATTTAGGAATGCCCCCACTGCAGAACGTTTCTGAAATCAGGGAAATCCTTGTGATTGCAGAAAAAGGGGGATGTCTTACCGCCTGTCAGCTTGAGCAGGTGGAGAAAGTCTTAGCGGCGGTTAAGCGTCTTAAGGATTATCTGACCAGAGGCAGAGCATACGGCAACTCCCTTGCATATTATGATGAAAATATTTTTCCCATGGAAGAACTGAGGCAGGAGATTGGCAGACAGATTCGAGGGCAGCAGGTGGACGATTATGCGTCAAAGGAGCTTCAGCAGATTCGAAGTCGGATAACGGAATGTGAGGAAGAGATGAAGCAGAAGGCAGAGCAGGTCATGCGTGCGAACAAGAAGTATATGGCGGATAGTTTTTGTACCCTGCGCAATGGCAGAAGCTGCGTTCCAGTGAAGAAGGAGTATCGCTTCAAGATACCAGGCAATACGATTGACAAGTCCGCAAGCGGGAATACGCTGTTTATTGAGCCGGTAAATGCTGCAAAATTCTATGATGAACTACAGATTTTGGAAATCAGGGAAGAGAATGAGGTCTATCGGATTCTCTATACATTGACGGCGATGGTGGCAGAGTCCGTAGGTTTAATGAATGATAACATGGGAATGTTCGAAAAGCTGGATTTTATCTTTTCAAAAGGAAAGTTAAGTATGGATATGGAGGGTATAGAACCAGCCATCAATACGGAGCGCAGGATTATTCTGAAAGGTGCAAGACATCCGTTGATGAACAGGATTGAATGTGTACCCTTACAGTTCGAAATCGGAGAGAAGGCAAGGGGAATTGTCATAACCGGCCCGAATACGGGCGGGAAAACGGTTGCGATTAAGACGGTAATGCTTAGCTGCATGATGGCCCAATGTGGGCTTCATGTGACCTGCAGGGATGCGGATATCTGTATGAACAGTTCTTTTCTGTGCGACATAGGAGACGGTCAAAATATTACGGAGAATTTATCCACATTTTCGGCGCATATTAAGAATGTGCTTGAAGTTCTAAGTGAGGTTAACAGAGACAGTTTTGTGATTATGGATGAGTTAGGCTCAGGAACAGACCCCGCCGAGGGTATGGGAATTGCAGTCGCGATTCTGGAAGAGTTAAAAAAGAGCGGCGCCCTTTTCCTTGTGACGACCCATTACCCAGAGGTGAAGGAATATGCAGACAAGACGGAGGGGATTGTGAATGCGAGGATGACGTTTGACAAAGAGACCCTAAAACCTACTTACCAGATGGTGATTGGAGAGGCGGGAGAGAGCTGTGCGTTCTACATTGCCGACAGGCTGGGAATGCCTGCCGGGATGCTGAAAACCGCAATCTGCGCTGCTTATGGGGAAGAGTCGGTTTCTTCCTATCGGTTTAGGACAGAAGAAGAGGTGAAAAAAAGGAAAAGCGGGAAGAAGATTTCCACGGTGAAAAGTGCTAAAGGGAATGTTGGGCTTAGTGAGAAGTTCAGGCGCGGAGACAGTGTGATAGTGTATCCAGATAAGAAGATAGGGATTGTCTGTGAAAAAGTGAATGAGAAGGGTGTGCTTCGGGTGCAGATGCCGGGAAAAAAGATTTGGATTAACCATAAGCGGGTGAAGCTTCATGTGGCGGCGGAGGAATTGTATCCGGAGGATTATGATTTCTCGATTATCTTTGATACGGTTGCGAATAGGAAGCTTAGACATGATATGGAGAGGAAATATACACAAAGGGTTATCCAGTATGCTCCTGAAAGATAGTTATTGTTTATTCCCAAACTCGGGATTTCCGAACAAAACGTGCAGCTATCAGATTATTCAAGAACAGAAAGGCAAGGAGAATGAATTTTGTAAGGGAACATATCTGACCAGAGAAAGCGCGGTTGCAAGTGTGTTTGATGCATTGGACCAGAGAAAAGCTGTTCTTTGAATAGAATATAGATCCGTAAAATGAAATCCACTGTACGAAACTTCCATTCAGTACAGTGGATTTTAAAATTCTGTGTCCATCGGACGATACCTCACTTTTCTTATATTATTCTTTGGATTTAGAAATTTAAGTTTTTGGTGGTCTGTCCTCCTTCTCTTTTGTTGATATTATAATATCGCATAAATGATAAAATGTCAATAGGAAATCAGAAAAAAATATTATAAAATATAAAAAAACTGAAAAATCATCTAAAACAGACAAAATGTTTTTAGGTTGGCGGTGCGATACGCTGCAGAATTTTAACCAGTTCCTCGGGAGTCTCTTTTGCACCGTTGGACGACCAGGATATGTACAGGTTGTATAATGCTCCGGCAAAGGCCTGCAAGCCATAATAATGTTCGATTCCGTCCTCGGGTTTGTGCCAGGTCTCAATTACGTATCTGCTGATGGCAGTTAGGAGCAGGTGGCCCAGCCCGCTTTTAAACAGGCTGTCAAGAAACTCCTTGTGTTTTTCAAAATAAGAAAAACAGTGGAAGAGGTTGGCGGACGCATAGGCATGTTGGTCTAGGGACAGTTCTTTGGCTTCCCGCTGATAATCTGTCAACGCTTCTTCCAGAAAAGAAGAGAAGATATCTTCTTTGGACTGGTAATTTCGGTAGTAGGTCATTCTTGATACACCGGCTTTTTCTGTCAATTCGGAAATAGAGATGGCTGATAAGGGCTTTTCTTTTAATAGCAGCATCAGAGCCGTTACCATACATTCTCTGGCTAATTTATTGGCTTGGTTTTTTCTTTCAGCATCCATGAACAAAATCCCCCTCTTTGTAACAGTTGTCTAGGAATATATTGAAATTTAATTATTAAAGTGTTACAATTTGTCACACATTATTGGAGCGAGTATACCCAGACATTTCAGACAAAATGACGGCTGGATACACTTGATTATAAAGAAATGGGAGTGATATTTCAAGTGTTCCTGGGCTGTAGCTGTGTGATAGGATTGCCGGACGCTGGTTGTTTTAATGTAGTAAAAAGATGTGTGAAAGAGAATAAAAGAATTGACGAAGGCTAGGAGGAATTACGATATGAAGACAGCGGTTATGACAGATAGTAACAGTGGAATTTCAAAGAGTGAGGCAGAAGAATTAGGGATATTTTCACTTCCCATGCCGGTAATCATCGACGGGACGACTTGTTATGAGGGAATAGATCTTACTCAGGAAATGTTTTACCAAAGTCTTACAGGCGGAAAAGAGGTATCTACTTCACAGCCGTCGCCCGGAGAAGTAATGGAAATGTGGGATGAGATTCTGGCAAAAGGATATGATGAGATTGTTCATATTCCTATGTCTAGCGGTTTGAGTAATTCCTATGAGTCGGCAGCCGGACTTGCAAAGGATTATTCCGGCAAGGTGCAGGTAGTGGATAACCACAGAATTTCAGTGACACTGAGAGAGTCGGTGCTGGAGGCAAAAGAGCTTGCGGACAGGGGACTTTTGGCAAAGGATATTAAAAAAGAATTGGAAGAAAGAGCGTATGAAGCTTGTATTTATATAACTGTAGATACTTTGGAATTTTTGAAAAAGGGAGGTAGGATTACACCGGCGGGCGCGGCTATTGGGGCAATGTTGAATATTAAGCCGGTGCTGACAATACAGGGAGAAAAGTTGGATGCATTTGCAAAGGTTCGGGGCATGAAGAAGGGGAAACATAAGATGTTAGAGGCCCTTAGACAGGATTTAGACAGCAGATTTAAAGAGGTGGATATGAGCCGGATTGTAATCGGCGCTGCAGGCTCAGGGCTTAGTGAAGAGGATGCGAGGGAATGGACCGATACGCTGCAGAAAACATTTCCAAAAGCAACCGTTTATTATAATCCCTTGTCCTTCAGTGTTGGAAGTCATACCGGTCCGGGGGCAGTGGGAACCGCCATTAGTATTCGGAGAAAAGACAGCGCTCTCTAACTGAAATTTTCCATTTTTTTGAAAAAGCTTGCGGCAGACAGTCCAATCACACATACTATCACGCCCGAAGGAAGCAACACAAGATAAATCTCCTTGGGAAACCAGTCGAATAGAAAACCATAAACCAGTTGTCCGGCGGGTTGGGCGCACAGAGTAATTGCTTGTGTGTACGCCATTACCTTTCCAAGCATATGATTGGGCGTATGCTGTTGTATAATTGACACTGCGAAAATAGAAAAAATACTGATTGCAATCTGCATTCCGCAAAAAGCAGCTACATTTACGGCATATTTTACCACCGCGGTAGTTGGAAAAAGGAATATCACTCCGGCAGGGAGTATAGAGATTCCGACTGCCGCAAGTACTGCAGACAGACTTCTGATTTTCATTTTTCCGGTGAGAAGCCCAGCGGCAATGCTTCCTAAAATTGTAGCAACGGCCAGCATACTTTCTGCTCCTCCGTAATATTTCGCATCTAGCCGAAGGATTGTCCGCACGATATAAGGCAGCCCGACCAGAGTGACCCCCATTACAAAGAAGCGGGAAAGGGCGGCAAGAGAAAGTATTTTTAGAATATGTTTCTGCTCCCGTGTGATAAAGCTAACGCTGCTTGCAAAATCCTGTTTTACAGCAGAACGGAAATCTTGGCTGCAGTTTTGGGGTTGACGCTCCAGTTTGATGAAACATTCAAAGCAGGCGGTTATAAAAAAACAGACGACGCTTGTGTACATCACAGGTCTTAAGCCAAATGACGTATATGCCATACCGCCAAGCATGGGCGCCGTCAGATAAGACAGGGAGGCCACCTGGTTGACCACGGCATTCCCACGGATAATGTTATCGCCTGTCTGCATTTGTGGAATACATGCCTGCACCGTGGGAGTTTCAAATGCACCGAGAACGGATAGGGTCACAAGCAGGAGGCCAATTACGAAAAGGGCATTTTCTCCGGATAAAAGGATGGCGGCGCACAGGACAACAGCTCCGGTCAAGGTATCAAGCGCCACCATGATATTCCTTCTGTCTGCACGATCAGCAAGGATTCCGCCAAGAGGAGACAAAAGGATAGTCGGCAGCGTTGCCGCAGACAGAAGTCCGGCAAAAACGGCGGCTGAACCTGTTACCTCCAGAACATACATGGACAAGGCAAGTCTTAAAATGTAATTCCCAAAAAGAGAACTGATTTGTCCCATAACAAGGAGTGTAAAATTTTTTGTAAATAGTTTCCGTCCCATAGGCTATACCTCCCCTTCTTCCGTGAAGTTTGCCAGCAGCTTTTCTGTTCTTTCATACATTCCTTCATCTATAATCGGAAGCCCCATTGCGGCAAGAACTTCTGCAATAAAACGGCATTTATGCTGCAATTCTTCTGCACTGGCCGGAAATACGGACGGCATCAGCCAGAAATTTATGAGTGGGAGTAATTCGGAAAGCTCTTTGGCGTACTCTGTACGGATAGAGCCGTCACGCTGCCCTTCTTCAATTAATTCAAACCACAGCGGAGTCAGTTTTCGTCGGTTCGCCTGGATTGCCGCTGCCAGGATACGCGGATCTTTCAGGATAGTAATAGCCTGTGTGTTAATATGTTCCCGTTCTTCATCGGCTCTGTCAAATGCGAGCACTCGTCGTATTTTTTGCAGTCCGTTCAATTTGGAACACTTCTTTACTGCCTCAAAAGGATTATTTTCAAAAAACATCTGGTCCCCTAATGCATGGATGACTTCTTCTTTACTTTGAAAAAAACGATAAAACATCCCTTTTGCGCCGCCTGCCAGCTCCATGATGTCAGTGATGGCGGTTTCCTCATATCCCTTCGATAGAAATAACTGTTTTGCGGCGTCTAATATTTCCTTCTTCCATTGCTCCGGTGTTTTTTTTACTGGTCTTGCCAACTTATTCTTCCTCCTTAAATAGTTATTGACTTTAAGTCAATAACTATTATATTCGAGTATTGGCAGAATGTCAACAAGTAAGAGTTCAGGCATTTTTCCAGGAACGGCATTGTTCGATCCGTTTTCCACCATCCCCCTGTTTTTCATCGTAAGCGAACTGATTCAGTAGGTCACAGGGGAAATTTTCACAGTATCCGCAGTGTTTTGCTGTCTTTGCCTCGCAGCAGGATTTCACCGGACAGTTGTCGCCCCAGAAGGGCTTTTGAATATGTATGCAGCCCTCGCAGTTCATTTGCTCTCGGTATGCACATTCGCTGCATAAAATTCCACATCTTGATTCAATCATAGTTTTTCCATCTCCATTCTGTATTGTATTTTCCAGTAATCCCACATAAATGTGGATTTCTGCATTCTCCATGCTGTCGTCCTGATATTCCTCAAAATCGCATTGGAAAGACCGGGGGAGGTCCATCTGCCAGATTTCCTGCCATGCCGACGCAACTGCCTGTACCATATCCCCATGGACGACAAATTTTGCATATCTGCCGGCTGGAATCAGACAGACACAATATTCTCCCTCCTGCGGTCCATTGGCCGTTTCACAGGCGACCATTGCCGTGTAATCGGATTTTTCGTCGCCCGCGTAGTCTGTATAAATCCCCAGC
>BLMJ01000129.1 GCA_011960625.1 Lachnospiraceae bacterium
AATAATTACATTATATCAAATATAGGCGGTGATAGCTACTTTTTCAGCGGCCTCCGTTCTAGCCACATGGCTGATTTCTTTCCTGGATTAAGTATTAACTCTAACAAACTACTTACACCTATTAAGTTTATATTATATACTTTTATTATATCGACTTATCTGGTACAAAACTTAAGAGGCGGTCGTGAAATGAAATTTTTCATTTCACGACCACCCCTTTTCTATTCTTCTTAGGAGATTCCATCGGCCAATCAAGCTTCTCCCTTAGGCAGACACGGTATGGCACAACGCGGCTTGGCATCACGATAGCTATTGGATAGTCTAAATCGTTTCACTAAATTATTGAGCATATTGGCCTGCCATCTGCTTCTCCTTGCGCCCTATCCAAATAGTCCTTGATTGTCTGTGAATCCTGCACTGCAAATGCCATTAACGCGTAACGTTGTTCTGACATCAAATTCCTTCGCATTTCCCAAAGATAATCTTTGTTAGCAAGCGTTTTATCAATTAGCGTATTGTTCTCTTTTTTCATCTCTCATTATTCTCCTTTCCTAATTGCGCTCGATTTTGCGTTATATAAAGGGTTACGTCATAAGATACTACTATTTCTTTTGCCGATTCATTTCATAGATATGCACACTATCTGCTTTCTAGAATGTGAAAACGGCATAGCCCGCAAGCTATGCCGTTTCTAAAAACATTATTATACTGTCTTATCCTTCTATCACTTTCACATAGAACCTTCGATTCCTCGGTCCGTCAAACTCACAGAAATACACATCCTGCCATATCCCAAGCACTAATTCCCCTTCATGCAGAATCAACGTCTGAGACGGCCCGACAAAGCTGGTCTTGATATGCGCATGGGAATTTCCTTCCATATGCCGGTAATACTTCGTCCTGGTAGGAAACGCCTCCTCCAGACCAAATATCATATCATGGACCACATCCGGATCTGCATTTTCATTAATCGTAAAACCCGCGGTAGTATGGGGAGAATATACAACCACGATTCCCTCTTTCATCCCGCTTTTTGCAATATCTGAACGGATCATATCCGTCACCTTTGCCATCTGCTGCGCTTCCCTTGTAGAAATCTGATGTTCGTATAGATTCATTGCTCTTCCTCCAATCCCCTATTCTCTCTCCAAATACGCCTGTAACTGTGAATATTTTCGCTTCGCCTGCTGATACCCATGCTCATAGAAATGCTGCAGGGCATCACAATCCTTCTCAATCCTAGAAACTGTAGGAATCTTAGGGCAAAAGACAAATATCTTCCCTTCTCTCTCAAGCTGCTCCACCTGCCGGATCCGCACATTGTACTCATAGTTCCGCCGAATTGACGCCTGAACAAGCTGCGGATACTTCCGGTATGCCCTGCGGTATAAATCCGCCGCGGCGCGGGACGTAGGCTTTTTCCGATATCCTGGATTCCTAGTCAGTACCACTATAATCTTTTTATTCCCAATCTCCATCGCACGCCTGACCGGAATGGAATCTGCAAGTCCCCCGTCCAGATATGGCACGCCGTCCACATTCACAATCGACGCTACCAGCGGCATACTACAGGAAGCCCGACAGATCTTCATGAGACGCTCCCTGTCCTGTCTCTCTGTCATATACTCTGCCTGTCCTGTCTCACAGTTGGTCGTAACCAGCTCACATTCCATCTCAGAAGCGAAATACGTCTCATAATCAAAGGGAAAGATCTCATTTGGATAACGTTCAAAGAGCATATCCATATTCATCAAGCTCTTTTTTTTGATAAATTTCCGGAAGCCATAGTAATAATTGTATTCTCTCTCTTTGTGAATGATGCAGTCCCTAGTCCTTCCCTGCTGCCTCGAAACATAATCCACACCATTACAGGCGCCGGCAGACACGCCGACCACATGGGACGTATACAAGCCCTCCTCCATAAGATAATCCAGAACTCCTGAGGTAAATACCCCTCTAGCGGCCCCGCCTTCCAGTACCATTGTTGCATTTATCATAATTAAAACCCCGCTTTCTTACCTGTTATTATATACCCATTTTCCCATATAGTACAGTAGGTAATAAAAACTGATAAAAAGTAACTATGAAATATTCCAAAGCGATATAAAGGCGCAGTTAGCCTTGATATTTTCCCCCATATTTGGTAAGATATGCAAGGTATACTTTTCTTATACACAGGAAACAAAAGCAGCGATTCGTTATCACAAATAAAAAGGAGTATTTAAACACTATGATCAGTACAAGCAATGTAACATTAAGAGTAGGGAAGAAAGCCCTGTTTGAAGATGTAAACATTAAGTTTACCGAAGGAAACTGCTACGGTCTGATTGGAGCCAACGGCGCCGGAAAATCTACCTTCCTTAAGATTCTCTCCGGCAAGCTTGAGCCAAGCAAGGGCGAGGTTGCCATCACTCCCGGCGAACGCCTCTCCTTCCTGCAGCAGGATCATTTCAAATACGATGAATACCCTGTCCTTGACACGGTCATGATGGGGAACGCAAGGCTTTATGAGATTATGAAAGAAAAAGAAGCCATCTATGCGAAAGAAGATTTTACCGATGAGGACGGTATCAAGGCAAGTGAACTGGAAGGGGAATTTGCCGCCATGAATGGGTGGGAGGCGGAGTCCGACGCCGCCACACTGCTAAACGGCCTTGGTATCCCTGCGGAGATGCACTATGAGATTATGCAGAACCTAAACGGTCCGGAAAAGGTTAAGGTACTGCTTGCCCAGGCTCTTTTCGGCAATCCAGACATCCTTCTCTTAGACGAGCCTACTAACCATTTAGATCTGGACGCCATCGCATGGCTGGAAGAATTTCTAATCAATTTTGATAATACCGTAATTGTGGTATCCCACGACCGGTATTTTCTGAACAAGGTCTGCACTCAGATTGCGGATATCGATTACGGCAAGATCAAGCTCTATGCCGGTAACTATGATTTCTGGTATGAATCAAGCCAGCTGCTTATCCGCCAGATGAAGGAGGCCAATAAGAAAAAGGAAGAAAAGATCAAGGAGCTGCAGGAATTTATTTCTCGGTTCAGCGCCAACGCCTCCAAATCCAAACAGGCTACCTCCAGAAAACGGGCACTGGAGAAGATTCAGCTTGACGACATCCAGCCGTCCAGCCGCAAATATCCCTATATTGACTTCCGCCCCAACCGCGAGATCGGCAATGAAGTTCTCTCCGTGGAGGGCTTAAGTAAGACCATTGATGGAGAGAAAGTCTTAGACAATCTGACATTTACTTTGAATCGAGACGATAAGGTGGCTTTTGTTGGAAGCAACGAGCTTGCCAAGACCACGCTCTTCCAGATTCTAACCGGAGAGTTAGAGCCGGACGAGGGAACCTACAAATGGGGAATTACCACCTCCCAGGCGTATTTTCCACTGGACAGCGGCAATGAATTTGAAAATGATTCTACAATCGTAGAATGGCTGACCCAGTATTCCGAGGAAAAAGACGTGACCTATGTACGCGGCTTCTTAGGACGTATGCTCTTCTCCGGGGATGACGGTGTAAAGAAGGTTCGCGTCCTCTCAGGAGGGGAGAAGGTTCGCTGCCTTCTGTCCAAAATGATGATTTCCGGGGCAAATGTGCTGATTCTCGACGAGCCTACCAACCACTTAGATATGGAGGCCATCACAGCGCTGAACAACGGCATGGTCAAGTTTCCCGGTGTTCTTCTCTTTTCCTCCAGAGACCATCAGATTGTCCAGACAACAGCAAACCGCATTATGGAGATTGTACCCGGCGGCAAACTGATTGACAAGATTACCACTTACGATGAATATCTAGAAAATGACGAGATGGCAAGAAAGAGACAGACTTACACCATTCAGGGGGAAGAAGACGACTAATTCACCCTTGTCTCTCCCAAAAAGCAAGAGGCTGCATGAAAATATTATTTCCATGCAGCCTCTTGCTTTTTGGGAGCTACTTTCCTATCTAATGTTCACTCAACAGCGCTTTAGCCTCTCGCTCAGCACGCCATAAATCTGATCAAACTCCTCCTGCTTTCCGTCTTTCTTCACACAGGATATAAGCTCGTGACGGACTCCCTGTTTGTCCGTGAGGAACAGTGTCTTCCCTGCTTTCCCCAAAGGCTCTACCTCTACCTTCTCCATCTCAATAAACGGATAGATAAACACATCTTCTTTCATGCTCAATACATAATCCTTCATAACAATCAAGCGCGCGCCTTTCAACTCAATCAATTCCGGATCTGTCAACTGCCGAAAAAATTCTTCCTTATCCTCTATCACGTCTAGTTTTCCACTCAATGCCTGCTGCGACTTAAGATTCAGTATGGCAAGGGCGACTCCGGCGGCTGCAAGAAGCATTGCAAGCATTGCATCTTGGAACATCCCGATAAACGCTACTGCAAGAAGGCTTCCCCATACAATCATTCCTGTCCGGAGCTTTTTCACCCTTTCCTCTATAAAATCATAATATTTCTGCTCGCCTGCAGTCTTTATGCCCATACTGTGTCCTTTCTCTTGGCTCAATATACCCTTATCGAATCCGTTCCGGGAAGCCTATCTTCTTCTGTACCTTCCTAAGCGTCTTATTGGCAAAATACTGTGCTTTCTCCCCGTTATTCTTAATGATCCCATCAATATAAGCCTTATCTTTCTGAAGTCTGGCAACCTCCTCCTGAAGAGGCTTCAGCACAGACACAACCGCTTCCCCAACCGCTGCTTTAAAGTCGCCGTAACCCTTACCGTCAAACTCTGTCTCCACTTCCTTTGGTTTTTTTCCGGTACATGCACAGTAGATGTCAATCAGATTCTTAACCCCCGGCTGCTCGTCACGGTATAGAATCTGGGCCTGGGAATCCGTCACAGCACGTTTGCATTTGCGCATAATCGTATCTGGATCATCCATCAGATAAATGCTGGCGTTAGGATTGTCGTCGGACTTTGACATCTTCTTTGAAGGCTCCTGAAGACTCATAATCTTGGCGCCTATTTTGCCGATGTATGCCTCTGGAATGGTAAATACGTCTCCGTAAATATTGTTAAACCGTTCCGCAATATCCCTGGTAATTTCAAGATGCTGCATCTGGTCCACACCTACCGGAACCACATCTGCCTGATAGAGCAAGATATCCGCCGCCATGAGCACAGGATAAGTAAATAGTCCGGCATTGATGTTATCCGCATGTTTCGCGGACTTATCCTTAAACTGGGTCATGCGGTTCAACTCACCCATGTACGTAAAACAGTTCAAAATCCAAGCCAGCTCCGCATGTCCGGATACATGGGACTGATAATAGATGCAATTCTTCTGCGGATCAAGCCCCGCCCCAATATAAAGGGTCAATAGGTCTCTTGCCCGCTTCCGAAGCGTTGCCGCGTCCTGCCTTACCGTAATAGAATGCATATCCACCACGCTATAAAAACATTCATACTCATCACTTAACGTAACCCAGTTCTTTAAAGCTCCAAGATAATTTCCAAGCGTCAGATTGCCGGTTGCCTGCATTCCGCTAAACAATACTTTTTTATCATTTATCATTTTTATCATCCTCCCTTACGATACCTTGGGTAACCCTTACCTACTGGCCCCATGGCTTTACTTCATCGTCATAGTAGACCACATTTTCCGAAATAATCTCAGGCTTACCGTCAACCACCTCTACCTCTGTCACGGCGCAGTTCTTATGCACGCCTTCTCCCCAGTATTCTGCCAAAGATTCCCCCTTAATATTATTCAATAGGCCCGCCAGCGCCGCCCCATGGGTAGCAATCAAAATATTGTAATTCTGGTATTCCTTTTTTTCATAAAGCTCCTGCAAAAACTCTCCCGTTCTCTTCTTTACCTGGGAAAAGTCCTCCCCGCCTTCCACGGGCTCATACCGCTGTGGTCCATCAAAAAAGCGACGGAACTCCTCTGGAAGATCCCATCCGCTTTCCGAACAGCAGCGTCCTTCATATTCTCCAAATGCCATCTCCATAATTCGTTCGTCTTCTATAATCTGTGTCAGCCTTCCCGCAAGAATCAGCTCAGCCGTCTCCCTCGCCCGAGATAAGGGACTAGAATAACATAGATCGAAGTTAATTGCCTTAAGCCCCTCTGCCGTCTTTCTTGCCAGCTTTCTTCCAAATTCATTCAATGGGATATCCACCTTCCCCTGAATCTTATGCGCCTTATTCCATTCAGTCTCACCATGTCTCACTATATATAATTTCATCGTCTGACTCCTATTAAGAAATGTTTTCTTCTCATACTCTGTAAGTATATCACATATCTGAACATTTTCCATAGTCATTTCCCTGAAAATGCTCTGTTCCCAAAAGTTTTCATGGCAAATTTCCTACAAAAGTGCTATAATAACTTCGCAGAGAAACGGCGTCGCAGAATGCAGTACGCCAAATTTAAAAAAGGAGCCATAGCTATCATGGAAAAGATCACAAGTTTTACCATAGACCATCTACGTCTGGTTCCGGGACTCTACGTTTCCCGCATTGACCAGGTAGAGGGTCATCCAGTTACCACCTTTGATATCCGTATGACAAGCCCTAACGACGAGCCTGTCATGAATACCGCAGAGATGCACACCATCGAACATCTTGCGGCTACCTTCTTACGTAATCATAAGGACTACGCTGACAAGACCCTCTACTTCGGACCTATGGGTTGCCGGACAGGGTTCTATTTATTGCTTTCCGGAGAATATGCCTCTAAAGATATCCTGCCGCTGATGACCCAGATGTTCACCTTCATCGCTGATTTTGAGGGAGACGTACCCGGCGCATGTGCAAAGGACTGTGGAAACTATCTGGATATGAACCTTCCTATGGCAAGATATCTTGCAAGGAAATACCTAAAAGAGGTTCTTATGGACATCAAAGCCGAGCAGTTGAATTATCCTGCTTAGATACGGTATCTATACTTTTGAAGAGTGCGGCATGCCTGTGAGCAGAAGGGTTCATAAACCGTTTCTGCTCACAGCTATAAAGTCTCAATTATCTATTCTTCTTCACCTTCACATTCAATCTGGCACATCTTCATCGCTTCCAATGCATTCTTATGACTTTGGGGCGTCACCCCCGCACAGCAGGAAGCATCCACAATAATCGGTACTTCAGGAACAAAGGCTTTTGCAATCATGGCATTTGATATGACGCAGATATCTGTGCAAAGTCCCACAAAAGTAATGGATTCCAGCCCGCCCATAGCGCGTAACTTATACTCCTCGTTCATGCTTCTTAGCATACCGCCAAGGATGGTGCTTCCGAACGTCGGTTTATCTATCACCTCTTCACTGAGCTTATCAATCTCTGGATGAAGTTCAAATCCTCTGGTTCCTTTGATGCAATGTGCTACAGGAAGCTTCTTCCCTTCCTGTGTATTCAAATAATCCTCTCCGTGGGTGTCTCTGGTATACAGTACCCTTCCGTCAAAATTTTGAATTTTCTTCACAACCTTCGGAACAATAGCCTCTGCTTCTTTCGTCCCCAAAGCCCCGTCGATAAAGTCGTTCTGCATATCTACCACAACTAAAACTTTCATACCAATCAATCTCCTTATTCCATATTCCCCGGAAATCTTGGAATCCCATCAAAGCCTGCTTTCAGATCATCGTCCGTAGGAACGTAATCTTTCATCTCCCCATTGTGGAACTTCTCATAGGCCATCATATCAAAATATCCTGTACCCGTAAGGCCGAACACGATGGTCTTTTCTTCTCCGGTTTCCTTGCATTTCATCGCCTCATCTATTGCCGCCTTGATTGCATGGCTGCTCTCCGGCGCCGGAAGGATGCCTTCCACCCTTGCGAACTGCTCTGCAGCCTCGAAAACCGCCGTCTGTTCCACAGATCTTGCCTCCATATATCCATCCGCATAGAGCTGTGAAAGTACGGAACTCATGCCATGATAGCGAAGTCCGCCCGCATGGTTGGCAGAAGGAATGAACCCGCTTCCCAGCGTATACATCTTCGCCAACGGACACACCATACCCGTATCACAGAAATCATAGGCATAGACGCCCCTGGTCAGGCTTGGGCAGGAGGCCGGCTCCACTGCTATGAAATGATAATCCTTCTCTCCTCTTAACTTCTCTCCCATAAACGGGGAAATCAATCCGCCAAGGTTCGAGCCGCCGCCCGCGCACCCGATAATAATATCCGGCGTAATTCCATATTTATCCAGCGCGCTCTTCGTCTCCATACCGATAATCGACTGGTGAAGCAATACCTGGTTCAGTACGCTTCCAAGCACATACCGATAACCTTCGCTTCCTACTGCAACCTCTACCGCCTCGGAAATCGCACAGCCAAGGCTTCCCGTGGTTCCCGGATGCTCTGCCAAAATCTTCTTTCCTACCTCTGTCTCCATAGACGGGGACGGTGTAACGCTTGCCCCGTAGGTACGCATCACCTCGCGGCGGAATGGTTTCTGCTCATAAGAACACTTTACCATAAACACCTTACAGTCCAGCTCGAGATAAGAGCATGCCATAGACAGCGCGGTTCCCCACTGTCCTGCTCCCGTCTCGGTGGTCACGCCTTTTAAGCCCTGTTTCTTTGCATAATAAGCCTGAGCAATAGCAGAATTAAGCTTATGGCTCCCGCTGGTATTATTTCCCTCAAACTTATAGTATATCTTTGCCGGCGTCTTTAGCTTCTCTTCCAGACAGTAGGCCCGGACAAGAGGTGCCGGACGATACATTTTATAGAAATCTATAATCTCCTGCGGAATGTCAATGTAACGGTTAGTATTATCCAACTCCTGCCGTACCAGTTCTTCACAGAATACGCCGGATAACTCCTCGGCTTTCATAGGCTTTAAAGTCTCTGGATTCAAAAGGGGCGCAGGCTTATTCTTCATGTCCGCGCGTACATTGTACCATTGCCTCGGCATCTCACTCTCTTCCAGATAGATTTTGTAAGGGATTTTCTGTTCACTCATTGTCTTGTTCTCCTTTCACTTTTTGAAGTTAAGCGGGACAAGGCATAAAAAAATACCCTTATCCCACACAATAGATAATTGCTGGGACAAGAGTAATAATTATCAACTCCTGCGGTGCCACCCGGCTTGGTATACCAATCTTATATACCCACTCATGCGTACCATCATACGCGTACTTTTTTAACGGAGTACCCTCTCCGGCTTGCTTACTGCCGCCCTAAACGGACACTTCAGCTCGCCCTCGGAAGCCCATTCCTGTCAGTCCCGACTTGCTGCATTCCACCCTCCGCAGCTCTCTGTAAAGCAGATATCTAGCAGTACTCACTCTTCCTCAACGGTTTAACAAATTTTAACATGGCAGCCCGCCGATGTCAAGAACTTTTATTAAGCTAGTTTTGCCTTTGCTGTCTCTGCCAAGGCAGTAAAGCCTGCCGCGTCATTCACTGCCATCTCCGCCAACATCTTCCTGTTCATATCAACGTTCGCCAGCTTAAGCCCATGCATGAACTTGCTGTAGGATAACCCGTTCATCCTTGCGGCCGCATTGATACGTGCAATCCATAACTGACGCATCTGACGCTTGCGCTGCTTTCTTCCTGCGTATGCAGAGGTAAGCGCTCTCATGACAGACTGCTTTGCCACTCTATACTGCTTAGAACGTGCTCCCCTGTATCCTTTTGCTAATTTTAAAACTCTGTTATGCTTCTTTCTAGCGTTCATTCCGCCTTTAATTCTTGCCATGTCTTATTTCCTCCTTCAATACTTTGATCCGTTCTCTTAAAGATACGGTAATACTTTCTTCATGTTCTTTACATTTGTTTCATCAGTAATGATTGATTTTCTAAGATTTCTCTTTCTCTTTGCAGACTTCTTAGTTAAGATATGGCTCTTATACGCTTTATTTCTTTTTAACTTTCCTGTACCTGTCTTTTTGAAGCGCTTTGCAGCGGCTCTATTTGTCTTGATCTTTGGCATGATTATTTCCTCCTTGATTTGTAAATATATTTTTAACGTTTTTCAGTTAAAACCATACTCATGCTTCTGCCTTCCAGCTTCGGCTGTTTCTCCACGACGGCAATGTCTTTAAGCAGCTCTGCAAAATCATCCAAAATGTGCTTGCTCTGCTGCACATGCGCCATCTCACGGCCTCTGAAACGCAAGGTAATCTTTACTTTATTACCCTTACTGATAAACTTCTTCGCATTATTGACCTTGGTATTCAGGTCATTCGTGTCAATATTGGGTGAAAGACGCACTTCCTTCACTTCAACGGTCTTCTGCTTTTTCTTCGCCTCTTTTTCTTTCCTTGCAAGCTCATATCTGTACTTACCATAATCGATGATCTTGCATACCGGCGGCTGAGCTTTTGGAGCGATCTTCACAAGATCTAATTCTGCTTCCTGAGCCAGTCTCATTGCCTCTTTAATCGGCATGATACCCTTCTGCTCTCCATCTTCTCCAATTAATCTTACTTCCTTGTCTCTGATCTGCCCGTTAATCATTAAATCGCTAATTGTCTTGCACCCCCATCATAAAAATATAAATAAAAATAAGTGAATAGCACTCAGACTATCCACTTAAATATCTGTATAACAGACCTACGTTCTATGATATCTCATTCTCAAATATCAACAATAAAGGCCTAAATACTCAATATCAAACCAATAGTCACCCAATTGTGCTATGGTGAGAGTGGATACTCTGCTTTCTTTTTTGCCTCACGCATGTATTAATTTAACACATCTGCATTTTGATGTCAATACCTGACTTTTTATTTTTACGTTCTTCATATTCATAGCCAGATACTTTAAGGCTTCTATCCCCCAAGTAACTGACGCAAAACCTTAATCTTCTCCCTCCCCACCGGAAGAATTTCCTTCTCATACCCCTCCATCTTAATTGCAAAACTGTTATTTTTCCACAGAAATAATTCTTTCACCTTATTTAGATTGACCAGGAAGCTTTTCTGGCTTCGAAAGAACCCAAATTCACACAACCTCTTCTCAAAGTCCCCGATGGACTTTCCCTCGAAATAGTCCTTCTCCAACGTATGAATCATACACCCACGATTATAGGTTTCTATATACACAATGTCTCCCACTTCCTTAAAAATTGTCTTACCATCCGTGTTGATTGCAATCCGCCTGCTGGACTCTGACGGTTTCCTGACTCTTTTGATTTCACACTTTTTCAGCATCTTCTCTAGACGCTTTTTGTCAAAAGGTTTCATGATATAATCTTCCACCTCTAATTCGAACGCCTTCACCGCATACTCTGAATATGCCGTCACAAACACAAGCTTCATATGGGGCTGCATATTTTTTAACGCATTCACAAGTACAGTCCCGTTAATGTCTCCCAGATTAATATCAAGAAAAAATAGGTCATAATGGGCTTCTCCCGCCATCTCAAGAGCTCTGGATCCACTGTCTCCCTCATCAATCTGTGCATCCGGCAGAAGCTCTAATAACTGATGCTTCAATTCACTTCTCGCGGGTCTCTCATCATCTACCACTGCGATTCTCATCCGCCTTCCTCCTCATCCAACATGGTTGTCTGCAAAATAGAGTTCCACACAAGTCCCCTCATTTGTGCTGGTAATCAAAAGCCCCTTCTCTTCTCCATAGATACTCTTCATTCGCTTATGCACATTACTAAGCCCAACGCTATTCCCGATTGCCTGACCGCTCATTAATTTCTCAAGAACCTCCTTTGGCATTCCTTTCCCCTCGTCCCGAATATATACCCGGCATCCCGCCCCCTCCTCTTTTGCCTTGATTGCAACAACCCTCTTTCCTTGCCGATTCATTCCATAACGCACCGCGTTCTCCACAATAGGCTGCAGAATCAGCGTAGGAATCTTTAGTCCTATCTTATCCGGAACCTCATAAGCGATGACCAGGTTTTCTTCAAACCTTGCCTTCTCAAGCTCCAAATAGTCCCGTACATGGTCCATCTCCTCCTCAAAAGGAACCATATACACCTCGCTGTTCAGGTTATACCGGAAATAATTTGCAAGGATAATCAAAAGCTCTCTGGCCCGATCGGGATTCTCCCTGCATACACAGGAAACCGTATTCAAGGCATTAAACAGAAAATGAGGGTTCACCTGAAACTGCAGTGCCTTAAACTCCGCTTTCTGCCGCATATCCTTCTGCCGTTCCAGCTCCGAGAGGGCAAGCTGGTAAGAGCTTAGATTCACTAGATGCTGCTGCAGCTCTAACTCACTCTGCATGAACACCCACTGTTTCTTCACCCACACAATCAGGCAGCCTACAGCCTGGTTCTGTATCATGAAGGGCGCCGCAACCAAAGAATAGTCCTTCATCCATTCATACCACGGGCTGCTTATCGGAACCTGCGACATCGTCTCTAAGCCTCCGGATTCCATCGCCCGTATACCAATATCAGGTATCTGACCCTCCGGCTGAAATTCCTTCTCCGCCTCTTTCTGGCAGCAGACAATCATCTCGTTTCTGTCCGTAATCATAACCCCTGCCCAGTCTGTCTCCTCTAAAATTGTGCCGGCAAAGCTCTCCATGTTTTCACGGTTTTCGATTCCTTGAAGCAAAAGCGGCAGACATTTGCGCGCAAGCTCCGAAGCTTGCTGAAGCTGACGGCTCCTCTCCACGTCCTGTAACACAAACACCTGATTAAAGCTGGAAATAAAAATTAAGATTCCACTTGCATTCAATACAATCATTGGTACTGAGATCTCAAGTATGGTATTCAACGCCATCTGGACAGGCACAGTGAACCGCAGAAGACACACCATGTCGCAAACTTCCGCAAAACATGCCAACAGAAACAAATCCTGGTATTTCCATTTGCCTCGCTGGAAATAGGGATAAAAACCGCCGCCCAGGAGTCCAAACAGCATCGTTGAGAAGGCCGACGCCATTGCAAACGCCTGGGGCGAAGAAAAGACATATACATAGACGGCTCCCAGCAAAGAGGCATACAGCCCTACAATCGGCCCGCCGAGAAGCCCTGCCGCCATAGCTCCGATTACCCGTGTGTTCAAGCTGTAGGAGCCAATGTCTATGCCTGTATATGTTGACAGGATCACCATTCCTCCAAACACCACAGACATAAACGCCTGGCTTCCAAGACTCCGCCGCTCCTGCAGAATCAGCTTCTGAATCAGCCGGAATTTGGAGAGCAGGTTCGCAATTAACACCAGAAGGGCAATATTTAGAATCAGTTCAAAAACCAGCCTGTTTCCCTGCATATTCTCCCTCCCCATCTATTCATATATATAATCTAACACAAACTCTGCCGGAATGTAAAGTAAAAAAGAACCTCCGGCTATCCCTTTCAATACCCGGAGGTTCTCCGAGACCTGCCGGCCTCTTGAGAGAGTTATGTATGTATGTTCAAATATTGATTTGAAACCTTAATTATATGAAACAACCTTCTTTTCATTGTATACGTCACGGTCTAACTCACCGAGCTTACTTGCAACCAGCATACCGACCATAACATCCACGTCTACATTCATCAATGTACGGAACATTCCGGCAAACCAGTCAATACCAATCAATACCGCAATACTTTCCAGCGGAAGTCCCAGTGAGGACGCCAAGAATGTATATACAATCACGGAGCCTCCCGGCACAGAAATGGTTCCCATACACATCAGGCAGGACAACAGAATTGCCATTCCCATCTGATAAACAGTCATCTGAATACCTGTAGACTGCGCCATAAAGAAGATTGCCGCAACATAACACTGGGCAGCTCCGCAGCTATTCATGGACATTGTAATCGGGCCGGTAAAATCGGCAACCTTACGGCTGATTCCAAACTTTGTCACTGCATCCTCCATCTTTGTGGGAAGACAGATGGCGCCAGAGGTGGTGGTCACAGCCATGATGGACATCTTCGCAAACTTCTTCGGCATCTTAGCCGGATTTACCTTACACAGGGCTGCTGTAAAGGGTCCGAACAGCATGAACTGAACCGCGTCGCCAATCAGGAGCACGCCTAAGAACTTCATCATCGGAACAATAACCCTAAGTCCCGTAGAGCCAGCCACATTTGCCAACAGGCAGAAGATACCGATTGGCGCAATGTGCATAACCGTCTTAATAATATTCGTGATAATCGTATTGAGGCCCGTCACCCACTCTACCATATTACGGTTTCCGCTCTGTTTTGTGTATGCGCCCATGGCCACGCCGAAGAACAGTGAGAATACAATACATGGAACCATTGCACTCTCCGCCATAGAGCCGATAATATTCGTCGGCACAAAGCCTAACAGTGTCTCCTGCAGGGAGGCCGATTCTACCGCCGCATTTGCCACTTCCTCGGCGCTTGCGATCTCAATCCCGATACCTGGTTTAAACAGCATGGATAAACCTACCCCAAAACCTGCCGAAATGACTGTAAATGCAATGATCCACTTAAATGTGTGGAAGCCCATCTTTCCTACATCCTGTCCGTCGCCGCTTCCTACCGCCGCCGCTACAGCGGACATAACCAGAAGTACCACGGACATCTGAATCAGCCGGATGAAAATATCACCGATAAATTTCAGATTCGCAGCCCACGGGCCGATGATTGTTCCAAACAGAATACCGCCAACCGTCGCAGCCAAAATCTGTGTCGTAAGAGATATCGAAAATCCCTTTTTCTTTTCTTCCATTTGTTATCCCTCGCTCTTTTCTTTTTCTCACTACTTTTTCAAGATGGCCATCTCTTTTATAAACTTATTTTATCTCCTTTTAAAAAACAATCAACAGTTCATGCTTAAAATGTGGTTTTTTTTGTTTTATCTGTTAATTTATATGCTTAAAAAGATGCTTAAGCACCTTCCTAATTTCTACATTTTATGGTATCCATAAAAATATTCTTGAAAATATTGTCTGTTCATGCAATAATAGAGCATAATCTGTTTTGGGGATGAAAAGAATTGAGGAGGATTTTACATGAAAGACAGAAGTAATTTTTCTAACAAACTCGGGTTCGTTCTCGCTGCCGCTGGTTCGGCGGTTGGACTCGGGAATATCTGGAGGTTTCCCTACCTTGCCGCTCAATACGGCGGAGGCACATTCCTTCTGATTTACTTGATACTTGCAGTCACCTTTGGCTTCACGCTGATGATTGCGGAGATCGCACTGGGACGAAAAACCGGTTTAAGCGCCATCGGTGCGTTCCAGTCACTGGACAAACGTTTTAATTTTCTGGGAATACTTGCCGTTATCGTTCCGGTCATTATCTTTCCATACTATTCTGTCATCGGCGGATGGGTCGTGAAATATTTTACCGTATTCGTCACCGGCGGCGTTCAGGCTTCCGCCAAAGATGCGTATTTTACAGACTTTATCAGCGGCACAGGCGAGCCCATTGGCTGGTTCTTTTTATTTTTAGCATTTACAGCCATTGTCGTCCTATGCGGCGTTGAAAAAGGTATTGAGAAGGTAAGCAAGATTATGATGCCGATTCTCGTAGTACTTACCATCATCATTTCCGTGTACGGGCTGACCCTTAAGGGTTCCATGGAAGGACTTATTTACTATATCAAACCCCATATGGCAGATGTATCCGTAAAGACAATCCTGGCAGCCATGGGCCAGCTGTTTTACTCCATGTCACTGGCAATGGGAATTATGATCACCTATGGTTCATATATGAAGAAGAGCGACAGTCTGGAAAGCTCTGTGCGCCAGATTGAGTTGTTTGACACCGGAATCGCATTTCTGGCCGGACTGATGATTATCCCCGCAGTATTTGCGTTTTCCGGCGGTGATCGCTCTGCGCTGAATGCCGGACCAGGACTCATGTTCATGACCCTTCCTAAGGTATTTGCAAGTATGAAATTCGGAGGCTTCATCGGAACCATCTTCTTTCTGTTGGTTTTATTTGCTGCCCTGACATCCGCAATCTCCCTTATGGAAACCATTGTTTCCGTATTTATGGACAAATTCGGCTGGAAACGCCATTTTACCGGTATCTTCGTTGCATTACTGGCGCTGATTATGGGGATTCCTTCCTCTCTTGGCTTTGGTCCTTTAGGCTTTATCAGCTGGAACGGCATGTCCGTCCTTGATATCATGGACTTTGTAAGCAACAGCGTACTGATGCCGATTGTTGCGCTCTTTACCTGTATCTTTGTCGGCTTCATCATCAAGCCGAAGGCTGTTGCCGACGAGGTAAAGGAGACGGACGGAACCTTCAAGTCAGAAGGCATGTTTAATATCATGATCAAATGGATAGCGCCGCTCTTTTTGTTCATCATCCTTGTAAGCTCTATCGCAAGCGGGCTTGGATTATTCAAGTTGTAAGGTGAGCCTATATAACCTATCTTTAGAAGGGAAGGAAGAGCCATGGGGCTTAGAAAATGGAATGTATTCCTTGCAGTGGTAGATTCCGGAAGTTATACAAAGGCAGGGGAGGAATTGGGTTATACACAAGCGGGCATTACCCAAATGATGAAATCTCTTGAAAAAGAGGTAGGATTTCCTTTGTTCCATAAAGGTCATCAGGGAGTATCTCTGACCAAGGAGGGGGTAGCCCTCCTTCCTTCCATCCGGTATCTCCTTGCCGCCAATGAATCCCTGAATCAGGAGATTTCCTTTCTGACAGGGGCACGTAAGGGTACATTAAAAATCGGAACCTACACCAGTTGTTCGATCCATTGGATTCCTGGAATTATCCAGACATTTCGTAAAGAATATCCAAGAATCCATTTTGATATCTCAGAGGGAAATGAAGCTGAACTTTCCAACTGGATTCGCGACCACAAAGTGGATATCGCATTTACCAGCTATCAGAACAGCTCCTCCTACCATTTTATTCACCTGTATGACGATCCGATGCTGGCGGTTATGCCAAAAGGTCATCCTCTTGCCGCGTATGATGAGGTTCCCATTGAGTCCTTCGAGAGTTCTGCTTTCGTCGTGTCCGATTATACCTATCTGAACGACGTCCATCGGATTCTCAAGACTGCAGGCGTAACGCCGGATATCAAATACACTTCCCACAACGATTACTCTATCCTATCCATGGTGGAGCATAATCTTGGAATCAGTATCCTTCCAGAGCTGATTCTGCGGGGAAAAACAGGGAACTTCGAGGCACGTCCGCTGAAACCTAACTCCATTCGCAGACTTGGAATGGCTGTGGCTTCTCCTACGGATATGTCTCCGGCTATGAAGATTTTCATAAAATATACCAAGAATTATTTTATGGATTCACCAAAGGCCGAAACCTAAAAGTAATTCACAAACGACAAAAATCTCTCCTGTGGACAAGGTAATTTACCCAACCTCCACAGGAGAGATTTTTTATCGTGCTTTTCCCATACAGAATACGGCAACCACGCCTGGTCCGGTATGGCTTCCAATCACAGTACCGATATTGTTGACTAGAAGATTGTCAATCCCCATCTTCTCCTTGACTAACTTCTCCACATACCTTGCATCCTCTTCACAGTCACCATGGGTAATCATAATGATGTCGTTCTTCCACCCTTCTGACTGCTCCAAGGCCGTATCCACAATCTTATTCAGGGCTTTCTTTCGCCCCCGCTCTTTTCCAATCACCTTAAGCGCCCCCTGGTTATCTACATGAAGCATGGGCTTTATTTTCACCATACCTCCTAGTACCGCCACAGTCTTGGAGATACGTCCTCCTCTGTGAAGATGCGCTAAATCGTCAATCGTCACATTGTGGCAGATATGCAGCTTATTCTCCTCCACCCACTTGGCCGTCTCCTCCAGAGAACACCCTTCACTCTTACGCTTCAACGCATAATACAGCAGCAAGCCTTCCCCAAGGCAGGCACATAATGTATCAACCACTATGATTTTCCGGTCCGGATACTCTTCCCCAAGCTCTTCGGCCGCAATCCGCATACTGTTGCAGGTTCCGCTAAGCGCAGAAGAAAAAGCAAGATGCAGTATGTCCTTCCCATCTTCCAGGAATGGCTTTAAAGCCTCTTTCGCCTCTCCTGGATTCACCTGAGAAGTAACCGCCATCTTCCCTGCCCTTAACTTTCCAAAAAATTCCTTCACAGACAGACCAGCCATATCCTTATATGTCTCCCCGTCTATGGTGTAGCTAAGCGGCACCACCGGCACCTTTCTCTCGTTCAGCCATTCCTTAGGCAAATCTACCGTACTATTCACAGTAATGATATAATCGTTCACTATTTAAGCCTCCTTTGATATGTTACCTTCTTCCATGTTGTGTAAAACCTTTTTCATCGTAAATGTAAATACAATCCCCGTCGTCACCACAGAGATAATATCCGCTACCGGCTCTGCCCTATAGATTCCCATTACGCCCATAAACTTCGGGAAAATAATCGCCAGCGGAATCAGAAGAAATACCTTTCTTAGAAGAGCGATAAACAGGGAAACCTTTGCCTGGCCAAGCGCAAGAAAAGTGGACTGGCACGCCGACTGCAAACCAAAGATTGTAATCCCCAGAAAATACACAGGCATCACCTGACAGGTCAGCTCAATCAGTTTTTCGTTGTTCGTAAATATCCCCGCATAGACTCCCGGAACAAGCACAGCTACTCCTCCAAGAAGCAGCGTCCCCAGAAGTCCTGACGCCAGAAGCCTCATAAACGCTCCCTTTACCCGCTTCCTATCCCCTGCTCCGTAGCTGTAGCTGATAATCGGCTGAACCCCCTGGGCGATTCCCTGTACAGGAATGAGTATGAGCTGCATGATGCTGGTCATAATCGACATCGTTCCCACATACAGATCGCCTCCATAATTCTGCAGTCCGGAATTAAGCGTAATACTCACCATACTCTCTGTACTTTGCATGATAAAGGGCGAGACTCCAAGCCCGGCAATCCGTTTCACAATATCAGCCTTAAGCCCCATATTTTTGACCCTCAGCTTCAAGACACTTTGCTTTGAGGTAAGAAAACGAAGCACCCATGCCGCGCTGACCGCCTGAGAGATTACAGTTGCCAAAGCCGCCCCATTAACGCCCATATCCAACACGAAAATCAGAAGCGGGTCCAGTATTATATTCAGTACGGCGCCTATGACCACAGACAGCATGGCAGTCTTTGACTCTCCCTGCCCACTGATAAAGGTATTCAGCCCCACCGCCACCTGCACGAATATCGTACCAATCAGATAGATGCTAATATAGCTGACAGCGTACTCAACCGTCACATCACTAGCGCCGAATGCATACAGGACCGGCCTTTTGAATATGGAGAAACCCACTGTGAGCAAAACAGAAAACAGGACAATCATACCAGCCGAGTTTCCCAAAATCAACTCTGCCTTGCGGATGTCCTGCCTTCCCAGCTCTATGGAGGCAAGGGGCGCGCCTCCCATACCGGCAAACGCACTGAAGGCAGAAATCAGCATGATAATCGGAAATGTAACTCCAACACCTGTCAGCGCCACATCTCCATACCCCTGAATATGCCCGATATAGATTCTGTCCACTATGTTATACAGCACATTGATTAGCTGTGCCGCCACTGCCGGTACTGCCAGCGAAACCATCAGCCTTCCTAAAGGCGCGCTGCCAAGCCTCTGACTATCCTTTTCCTTTTTCATATGTATCCCTTCCTAAAATCTTTTTTGATATGCAGACATCCTCGCAATAGCGTTCACACGAAGATGTCTGTATAATCACGCCCCTTATTCTAACATGCCAGGAAAATAATGTAAAGCAGACTCGTAACGATCCCTTTACATGGGGCTTAGTTTAATTTTACATTCAGATAATTCCTGCCTGACAAAGTCTTGTTGAAGCAGATGCTCAGCACAATAATCAACGTCCCTGCCGCAAATCCCCACCAGTTAAACAGCGCCGTCAAGACCAGCAGCTCTAAGCGCATGAACTTCAGCGCATAGCCAAGCTCAAAATTAGGCTGCGTATAATTTGCTACGGACACAAATGCCATATATAGCATGACCTCCGAATTAAACCACCCAGATTTAACCGAAAATTCTCCCATGACCAGACCTGCGATTACGCTTAACGGCGTACTTAACATACTGGGCGTGTTAAGGGCTGCCAGACGCAGACCGTCGATGGCAATTTCTAAAATCAAAAGCTGAAAAATCAGCGGAATATTTACCGTATCCTTCACAGACACAAAGGAAAACGCCTTTGGAAGCCAGTTCAAATTCTGCATGAAAAGCAGAAACACAGGCGTTAAAAATACCGTCATCAGTGTAATCAGCCCCCGCGCAATCTTCAGATATATATTCGTCAGTGTCGGGAAATAGTAATCATTTGCCTCTTCAATCATATCAAAAATAGACGTGGGAAGAATCATGGCTGACGGCGAATTATCCACCAACAGCACAATCTTCCCCTCCAGCAGGCAGGCAGTGGCAGTGTCCGGTCTTTCCGTAAACTTAAATTTTGGAAATGGGTTAAACCATTTTCGTTTATACAGCTCCTCCGCAAGGCTTTGCTGGTTCATCCTAAGCGCGTCCGTATGAATGCTTTCAATCCGGTCGGACACATTTTTCAGAAGCTCCTGATCCACACGGTCGCTCATATAGCAGATCGCCACATCTGTTCGGGAGCTTTCCCCTATTTCCACCATTTTCATGACCAGATGAGGGTCCCGAATCCGCCGCCGCATCAGCGCCGTATTAAATACGATCGTCTCCACAAACCCATCCCGTGAACCCCGAAGGGACTTATCCTTATCCGGCTCCTCCACGCCTCTCGCCGGATATGCCCGGCAGTCGATTGCAATACACATCTCATAGCCTTCGATAAACAGGCAGCTCACCCCTGACAGCAGATTCTTTAAAACCTGGTCAAAGTCCTCTAGACTCTCCACCTCCGCATAAGGGATACATTCCCTTGAAAAACTGACTGCATCCTTCGGCATATCCTCTTTTGTGATGCCGAAAAAGGAGTCCATAATCTTGAGCAAGGTTTCATCATTTGCAAATCCATTGATAGAATAGATGGAAGCGCACCGTCCCCCAATCATGATATCCCGTTTTATAAGGTCGAAGCTTTCTTTAACCGGAAGTATCTGGTTAAGATACGTGGTGTTCTCTTCTCTCGAAGCAGTTACCTTCTTTACGTCTGACATAGCAATTCCTCCGCTTGTTCTTCACCGCTTTTCACATCAAGCCTTTTCACCTATCATTCCCTGTAAAATAAAAAAATATGCAGAAAAGCTGCCTTTATAAAGCAGTATTTCTGCATATGCCAGAAAGCCGAAGTATCAGCTCTTGGTCGTGCTTCCAAGCCCTCCGTTGCGTACCGCTGTCACACAGTCGTCAACCGTAATCCCATACTCCACAAAAATCCCCTGCATGAAGCCGGCGCCTGCTTCCAGACAGACCGTCTTCCCTTCCCGGCTGTCATTTGTAATCTTTGCAAATATATGGCCCTCATTATCTGAATGGAAATAGTCGCTGTCTATAATCCCCACCGTATTATTAAGCTGCAGCCGATATTTGAAGCCAAGTCCGCTTCTAGGGTAACACTTAAGCACCCAGTCCTGCTCCATCTCCACACGGATTCCTGTGGGAAGCTTCACGGTATCCCCCGGCTTTAACACAAGCTCTACAGGAGTAAAGAAATCATAGCCTGCCGAGCCTGCTGTCGCCCGCTTCGGCAGCTTGATTCCCTCATATATCCGCCGTATCTCCTTCTCTTCCTTCCTGCCGAAGGCATCCTCCCAGCCCTCTTTAAACTGTTCATAGCTTACCCTATGAAACTGTGCAATCCTTCTTGCCATATCCTTCCTCCATTTCTCTTTCCCTGACGTCAGATGTCTATCATAATCCCTTAACCACAGGAATCGGCGTAGTATCCTTTGCATCAAGGTCATGTATAAATATTTTTGTATCTTTGACTATCACATTCGACAGCAGCAAAACTGCAACCAGATTGGGAACTGCCATCAACGCATTCAACGTATCTGCAATCAACCAGACCAAATCAAGTTTTAGCACAGGCGCAATGACCGCCACCGCAACGTAAAGAAGCCGATACGGTATTAGACCCAGCTTACCAGAAAAGTACTCCACACACCGCTCTCCGTAATATGCCCATCCCAGAATCGTCGAGTAGGCAAAGGAGATAATACCAAGGGTCAGGATAATCGGCCCAAGATAGGGAATCTGCCCAAAGGCCAGTGTGGTAAGCTTTCCGCCGTTATCGATGGCGTCCGCATTGATACCCGGATTCTTCATGATGGTTGTTACCAGCACCAGCCCTGTCATCAGACATACAACCACCGTATCCCAGAATGTACCTGTGGAAGATACCAAAGCCTGACGCACCGGATTCCTTGTCTGTGCTGCCGCCGCCGCAATGGGCGCTGAACCAAGTCCAGACTCATTCGAAAATAATCCCCGGGCTACACCGTAGCGGATTGCCATACGAATACCGCTTCCAACAAGACCGCCGGCCGCTGCGCCAGGTGTGAATGCCAGTCTGCAAATCACACCGATTGCAGGCAGGATGTAATCAAAATTCATACACAAAATGATGATGCAGCCCAGTACATAAAATACTGCCATAAACGGAACCAGCTTCTCACAGACTCTTGCAATAGACCGAATACCGCCGAAAATCACAACCGCCGTCAATGCAGCAATCCCGATCCCCACCGCAATCCTTGGAATCTGGAAATTCGTCTCGCAAATCTCTGCAATTGCATTTACCTGAGTGGCACATCCGATTCCAAAGGACGCAAACGCTGCAAAAAATGCAAACAGCATACCAAGCCACTTCATATTAAGGCCCCGCTCCAAGGCGTACATGGCTCCGCCTTGCATGCGCCCGTCTTCCGTTTTTACCCTGTACTTGACGGCTATGTAAGATTCCGCATATTTCGTCGCAATGCCGAACACACCTGTAAGCCAGCACCATAATACAGCGCCAGGGCCTCCTATAGCGATTGCCGTACCAACGCCCACAATATTGCCGGTGCCAATCGTTGCTGCCAGGGCCGTCGTCAAGGCCCCAAACTGGGATACCTCTCCTTCCGCATCCGGATCCTTTGCAATGGAAAGTCTGATTCCCTTAGATATGGTAAATCTCTGGATAAATCCTGTCCGGATCGTCAGAAACACATGGGTTCCCAACAGCAGGAAAATCATCCCCCAGCCCCAAACCACGTCATTAAGCGCCTGGACAAAAGAATTGATCATATCATACATATAAATCCCCCCTTTTTTCAAATCCGTACATAAAAACATAAAAACTCCAAAGCCTTTCCATCCTTGGAGTTTTTCATGTACAGTCTTTCTATTATTATTCAATAATATGGATAATATACTATCATATACTTAGAATCTGTGCAAGTGTTTTGACGAATATTATATCTTCTGCGCACTCTTCACTACATGCTTAGCAAGCACCGAGGAGGTGACGCTTCCGACTCCTCCCGGCACTGGACTGATATAAGAAACCTTGTGTTTCACCGCCTCATAGTCTACATCTCCGCACAGGCTTCCCGCATCGTCCATATTGATTCCCACATCTATAACAACCGCGCCATCGCTCACCATGTCCGCCGTTATCATCTTAGGTTTTCCCGCCGCTGCCACCAAAATCTGTGCGTTTCTACACTCCATTGCCAGATTCTCTGTCTGGGTATGGCATACGGTAATTGTAGCGTGTTCTCTGAGTAACCTCATGGCCAACGGTCGTCCCACTACCATGCTTCTCCCAACAATCGTCACCTTTTTCCCCTTGAGCCCAATCCCATAATAACGGAGCATTTCCATGACTGCCTGGGCTGTACAAGGCGCAAAGCCTGTCTCATCTCCTGAGAAAATCTTCGCCATATTCACCGGACTCATGCCGTCCACGTCCTTTTTGGGATCAATCATTGCCTGGAGGGACTCCTCGTCAAGAGTCTTTGGAAGGGGACGAAGCAAAAGTATTCCATGTACGCTTGGATCTTCATTCAACCTCAAGAAGGTCTGCTCAAATTCCTCCTGGCTTACGTCCTGGCTAAGCTTTGTCACCCGGCATTCGATTCCAGTCAATTCCATACGCTTTACCGCCCCTCGCTCATAGGAGAGATCGTCAGGGCGCGCGCCAACCCGAATGATGGAAAGGCAAGGGATGATTCCACTTTTTTTCAAATCCTCCACTTCTTTGCACAGCTCTTCCTTCATAGACTTTGCAACGTCGGTTCCTCTCATGATTATACTCATTTTGCTCTCTTCCTCCCCTCTTTTGAAAAAAGAATGAATCATCGAATTTTTGCACACACCTCTTGGTAGATTCCTTCCTGAAACTTTGTTCCTTCCTGTATCAACGCCTCTGCCTTCTGATTCAATTCTTGTGCCCGCTCATAATTCTTCATAAGCTTCGTATTGATAAATACATTCAAGGATGCTCCCTCAAGCGCCGCCTGGGCAAACAAAATCCCGACTCCCACATCGCTGACTGCAAGCCTGCTTCCCTTCTCCCCCAGAAGCTTAAGGCACTCCATAACCTTAAGGAGGGTTTCCATCAATTCCAACGGGACGACGCTTGCTTCATATAACGCCTTCTCAAGCACCCGCTCCTTTTTTGCTTTTTCTTCCTCCGTCCCCTTAGGAAGTCCGTAAGCCCTAGCCAGCGGCTCAAAGCACTCTGCATCCTTATCCGTCATTACAAGCAGCTGCCTCTTTAGTTCATCCAGACGGGATAACGTCTCCTTTATCTCTTCCTCCACATCCTCATAGCGAATCTCACGGTAGGTAAGAAACGCTA
>BLMJ01000130.1 GCA_011960625.1 Lachnospiraceae bacterium
AAGGAGCTTCCTGTATAATTCAAGTATAGGGAATTCCAAGAAAGAAGGTTGAGAAAAAAATACCTCAGAGTAAAATAAGATTACTGACTTCGGATGGTTAGTAAAAATCTTATTGAACAGAGAGGTATCTAAAATGAATTGTAACACACAAAACGCAAAAATTGCATCCATAACTGAAAAAACTTTGATTGTTGGAATCGATGTAGGAAGTGAAACCCACTATGCCAGGGCATTCGACTGGCGCAACTATGAATATACCAGAAAGCCACTGGAATTCAGTAACACAGAGGCAGGGTTCCAGACATTCAAAGCATGGATGGGGGATATAGCGGCGAAACACGGTAAAACTGCTGTAATACCGGGCATGGAGCCGACAGGACATTACTGGTTTGCCCTGGGGAAATTCCTGCAGGACAGCGGGATGAGACCTGTGCATGTGAATCCCCACCACGTGAAAAAATCAAAAGAACTGGATGACAACAACCCCAACAAAAATGACCGTAAAGACCCAAAGACGATCGCTGCGCTTGTCAACGAGGGACGGTTCTCGTACCCTTACATACCAACCGGTATCTATGCAGAGATCAGGAGCCTGTCAAACCTGCGCTTCCAGACGCAGGAGGAGCTTACGAGGATCAAGAACCGCCTGGCCAGATGGTTCGCCATCTACTTCCCTGAATATAAAGACGTTTATGGGGATTTGAAGGCGGTGAGCGGGAGGATGGTGCTGAAGGAGGCGCCGCTGCCGGAGGACATCAGAAAACTGGGGGTGGAAGGTGTGAACCGGATATGGAGGGACGCAAAGCTCAGAGGCGCCGGAATGAAGAGGGCAAAGACCCTGGTATCGGCAGCGGGGCACAGCGTAGGAAGTAAGGAAGCACCGGGAGCGGCAAGGATGGAACTGAAGAACCTGCTCAACGACATGGATGTATATACCTCAAGGCTGGAGGAACTTCTCGTGAAAATAGAGGAAAAGCTGAAAGAAATCCCATATGTTGATAAACTGATGGGGATTAAGGGGATCGGCCTGTCAACAGTCAGCGGATTCATTGCGGAGGTGGGAGACATTGGACGTTTTGACAACCCAAAGCAGTTACAGAAGCTGGCGGGATATGCGATTGTGTCGAATGATTCCGGGAAGCATAACGGCGAGAGCCGGATCAGTTACAGGGGAAGGAAACGCCTGAGGTATGTGCTGTATGAAGCAGCGATATCCTTGATTGGGAAGAATGCAGAGTTCAGGGCAATACATGAGTATTACCGGACACGTAAAGAAAACCCATTAAAGAAGATGCAGTCTGTCGTAGCGGTAGCGTGTAAGGTTCTGAGGGTATTCTACACGATACTGACAAAAGGTGTAGACTATGATGCCGGAAAACTGATGGGCGACATCAGGAGACCACAGATCCAGGCAGCGTAATAAACGAACAAAAACCACAAGCAGGCAATGCCCTGTCATAGTTGGGCTGAACTTTCAAAAATTTTGATTGAGGGTTGAATCCAGCTGTGACAGGAAAGCTGGAAAGTATGGGGAACGATCCGGGAAAACGTCCACCGAAAGGTGCCGGTGAGGGAAGCATACGGGACAGGTCAGTAAGACTTATAACAAAGAATGAGCCGGTAGTCGGCAGGAATATTATCCATAGGGCATGACCCTGTAAAGGAGCTAAGCTGACACCCTGGTTATGGACAGGCGGGACGAAGGAAGTTAGGACCCGGCAGAGATGCTGGTGATCCTGGTAGACACGGGAGGTACGCTGCCGTAGAAGGAGGGGCATACACAAGGCCATGTAGAGCGGAAACGGAAGACGTTCTACTTTGTATACCCAACACCTCTATTTTCGTACCAGATACAAAGAAATGTCCATTATCTTGGCTCATTCATCTGAGATATATAACTAAAAAATCCTTGAAAAATAAGGAAAAAAGACTTGACTAAATAGGGAGG
>BLMJ01000131.1 GCA_011960625.1 Lachnospiraceae bacterium
TTCTCAACCTTCTTTCTTGGAATTCCCTATACTTGAATTATACAGGAAGCTCCTTGATAATAAATTTATTTGAAATCCGTTTCAACTGTACAGTTGGCCTATAATATTTCAAGCAACTCATAATACCAGTAATTCCTTATACTTTCATAGGGAATCTGTATTATCCTGTCTTTTGAACTGCTTTCATAAATACAGGATTCCGCTATGCCAGCCAAACCCGGAAGTTTATAAAATCCGCCGAAGACAATCCAAATTTCTCCTTCTGCATTGTTTTCTTCTAAAAAATCCTCAAAGGCCTGCCTTTCAACATAAACGTATCTGGCATCATACGAAATCATCTGGCTTAATTCCTCGGTATCATAAGAAATAACTTGAGGTTCCCCGTCACAATTTCCAACTAGAATGTCCCTGCTTTCATTGCAGCGGGCGTAGGAATGGGTATATACCGCAAGCAGCAGCGCTGCAATCACCAGAACGGCTGCGGCTGCCATGCCCGCGCACATTCTTTTACGGTATGGACGGAAACCGGCAATCTCACCCATCCGCCTTTTCATGTCTGCAAATTCCTTTTCCCCCGCATAGGTGACGGCGGGTGGCTTACCCTCCGATTTTGAACTCAGCAGTTTCAGGGTTTTCAGCAGCACCATGCCATATTCATGCACCGTCCTCCCGCTGCCCTGTATGCACACCCTGTCGCAGATATCCTCCATATCCGCCCGGAACTGTTTCTGGCAGACTGTCAGGAACGGGTTCACCCATAAGAGGCACCGCAGGACGTCCCATGCAAGCCCAAACCACAAATGCCCTAACCAGATATGCGTCCGCTCATGCTGAATAACAGATCTTAATTCCTCCCTGCTGTAGCTCTCCAGCATTACCTTTGGGATGACGATCTTCGGTGCAAACAGCCCAACTGTAAACGGCGTCACATTCATGTCTGTAATCCTAACCTGCATATTATCCAGAGAAACCTTTTCCATCCCGGCAACCAACTTCCGGAGGCGCAGCCGCTTTCCGAATATACAGACAGCAGCTATAAGGATGCCCGCCATATAAATGCGGTCTGCCCACAGGCAGGTCATGGTTCCATGCGTTATCCGGCCTGTTATTCCCACCACTGCCTTATTCTCATAAAACAGCTTCAGCTTTCCAAGGAACGGGATGAGCAGGAAGGATGACCATAACAGCCCCCTTATAAATGTCCGTCTTGAAAAAAACATCTTCCGGAGCAGCATCACAAGCCCGATCAGCATGAAGGAAAATGCCGCACACCGTACAAGCTGGGTCGTGTAATAAGCCGCACAGAAATTCAGAAGTCTGCCGATCTGTGACCAGTCAGGCATGGGCTCCACCCTCTTTATCTGTGGATTCTGTTCCCCGCTCCCTGCTTTTCTCCAGAATCTCCTCCAACTCTTTTATCTGTTCGTCCGTCAGTGCGAAGCTCTGCAGCAGCGCCGCCATCGCATTTGTCCCATTGCCGGAAAAATAGCTGTCCACAAACTTCCTGCTCTTCTCCTTCACGCATTCCTCCCTTGACCTCTGCACATAGTAGTGGTAAACCCTCGAATCATGCTCATCCACCGTATAGCCGAGGATGTCCTTCTGGTTCAGGCGGTTCATCAGCACCCGCACCATCCTCATTGACATATCCACATTCCCCTGCATCCTCTTGTAGACCTCGGAGGATGTCAAAGGCTCCCCGCACGTCCACAGGACTTCCATGATCTGCCATTCGCTCGGTGTAATCTCTTCCTTTGCCATATCTCTGCCTTCCTTTCATTTAATTTCGTCACTTTATATATCGGTCAATTACCGTTAATTATTAAGATACGTTGACGCTTTTCGCAATATGGGTATGGGCAGAGGATAGATTATGGGCAGCCACTTCCCCACTTTCCAAGTGATTTCCGTTATCAGGCCGCCCGGCCTGCCTACGGAAACGGCAAACCGCCGCATATAATGGTAAGCATATCGGCGATCACTACCTGGTTACTTTGTTCTCAATTTGGCTTCTACCAACTCCTTATGATAAAAATAATTAATATGTTTTATTGAATTTGTAGCACAATATCCTTCAATCTCAACAGCAAGATTATTCCAGAACCCCATGTTCCCTTTTACATATATTTCATCATATAATTCCACTAATTGTGGGCAGGCACTTTTTATGTCGCTAAGGATATCCTGTTTATAGCTCCCCCGAAGGTTCAGATTTTCAAACCAGTATTCATCCACATATCTTTGTGTCTTTACTATTATTTCCTTATAATCCGTTATGCCCGGAAAAATAGGAGACATAAACAAAACAGTGTATATGCCATTTTGATGCAATGTTTCCAG
>BLMJ01000132.1 GCA_011960625.1 Lachnospiraceae bacterium
TTCTCAACCTTCTTTCTTGGAATTCCCTATACTTGAATTATACAGGAAGCTCCTTCTAATTTCTAGAATTTGCTTCTAAAACAAGCTCCTTACCGATTATCACACCTTTTGAGTCTACACCGTGGCCAAGCTCGTCCGTTTTCACAATAGGAAGGCTGTTGCCGGCATATTGCTTTACCAGCTCAACAATTCCCGGGACGCATCCTTCCTGCTCCATATTAGTAAACGTTCCAAGAATGATCCCATTGATTTGCCCGAACACGCCAATCTGTGTAAGTTGGTTCAAATATGTCACCATCTGAGGCATTACTCCACCATAACCTTCTAACAACAATAGCTTTTCTTTCATATCCGGCCAGTATGGTGTACCGGCTAATTTCAGTAAACAGCGAATATTTCCTCCCACAACAACTCCGCTCATTCTTTCTCTTTGAACGAATCTATATCTAAACTGAAATAACTCTTCGTTTCCATGCCATATTAAGCTTTGGAAATTAGCCTGTTGTCTTTCACTATCCCCGTAGACTAGATTACGTATCTGGTATAGGACAGAAGCCTTGCCGGTCTTAGTATAGATTGCATTAATAATGGTTGTCAAATCACTATATCCCCAAAAACTTTTATTGCTTCTGGCTATCCATTCATAGTCTAAGTATGGAAGAACCTCATTCGCAATATCTCCGCCTGAAATATCGAATATGCATCTTATGGAAGTATCTCTGTAAAATTCCATCAAACTGTCTGCTCGTTCTTTGGCGGTTCCTGAAAATACAGAGTCCCTCTCATAAATATAAGGGCTAAAAACCGGCTCCATACCTAATTGCCTTAACGCTGTCTCCAACGCTTTTACCGTTTTCTCATGTTCCCTTGTCTGTCCGTTAGAACAACATACAATTCCTACTTTTAATACTTTATCAGATAATGGTTCTTGTTTGTACATCTTCCTCTTTGCCTCATCTCTAAATGAATAATATTTTACAAGCGATACCTTCAGATTTACTATAACAAAAAATTATAATATTAACAAGGGAATAAACCATCAGATACAGAAGGAAAAACCTCCATTTAGCCGTTGCTAAAACACCAAAAACAGTCTATACTAAATGAAAGAATTGCTGTAAACAGTACATAATCAGCAGCGATCCAGGAGGTGTACCATGCATTTAATCAATGCGCAGATAACGAATTTTAGAGGAATCGAACAGTTACGTCTGGAATTTGAACCAGGCTTTCACCTGATAACGGGAACGAACGGAAAAGGAAAAACTTCTATCTTAGATGCCCTGACCGCAGGCCTGGAAGGAATCCTGTCAGGAATCGAAGGCTTTACTGCCGCACATTTTACCAGAGAGGAAATCAACAAAGTATACAGCATATCCGACAGCGGCTCTCTTGAATGTGATTACTCAGTTCCGGTTGAAGTCACTCTTGTCGCAAGCATCGAAGGGATCAATATCCCCGTCCGCTGGATTATGAGCCGAACCAGCATCCATGCCTCGAAAAGTTCCATTCAGCCGAAAGATACCTCTGCTATCCTTCGGCGTCTCGCCAAAAAGACGGAAATAGATCTGCCTGTAATAAGTGTTCAGGGAGTTGGCAGAGCTTGTTCACAGAGACTAGAAAAGACAGAAAACATCTTCCGCAAAAAATATGCAAGAACCGTCGGTTACATGGATACTTTGTCTAATTCGACGAACCTGCGATTTTTGTTCAACTGGTGCTCAAAACTGGAACAGACCGTGGAATACCAAGCGGCCATGAACGCAATTTCAGATTTCGCCGCACAATTGAATGGCGGGGAATCCTGCAGATTCTTCTTTGATAAGAAACTAGAGGAATTAATGTACCAGAATGAGAAGGGTATCCTGCCGGTTGGACATCTGAACACAGGTTTCCAGTCTCTAATCTGGATGGTTTTAGATATTGTCTGCAGAATGGCTTTACTCAATCCCCATAAAAAAGAAGAGCTTGCCAAGTCAAAGGGAATTGTATTGATTGACGAATTAGACATGCATTTAGATTCCAAGCTGCAGGAAAGAGTAATTCCTGCTCTCTGCGGGGTATTTCCGAACGTACAGTTTATCGCCGCCACTTCTTCTTCCGTATTAATTAACTCTGCGAAAAATTTACGGATTATTGATATCGAGAATGAGGAGCCTATATATATCCATCCCCAAGAATCATAAGAACAAAAAGGGTGGACGGAGCTTGTTGTTTTGAAACACACTTTCCGTCCACCCTTTTAGAAACAAGGATTAACATTATTTATGGAATACCATCCCATGTATCAAAGGAGCCAGCTTTCAATCGTATCCAACAAAGCGCTCTGGTAATTGATTGCAGCCACATTCTCAGAAGCAATAATGTCTCGGCTTCCTACCTCGGTTCCATTCAAGAAATACTTCGCTACTCCCACTTTGTCGCCTTTTTTGACTGGCGCCTGCAATTTCTTTTGAATTGACACTTTCCGTTCCATTCCATTGAGAGCTGCCCCTGTGGTATCAATATATGTAAACGGTTCTTCCTGCACTGCCTTGACCGTCTTCTTTACCCCTCTTGCAAGCTTTACAGGCTTCACAGGCTCTACTTCATTCTCCTGATATTTGTTGCATTTCCCAAATCCGTAGTTGCACAGAGCAATAGCGTCTTTTACACGCGCCTTGCTGTCCTCTGCCGCCATAATAACTGCAATCAGTTCCGTATCATCCTTTTTAGCAGTGGCAGACACACAGAACTTTGCCTTGCTGGTAGAGCCGGTCTTCAGTCCAGTTGCATATTCATACTGACGGATCAATTTATTTGTGTTTGTCAGACCAAATTCAGATGTTCCTTTCTTCGTTGTGTGAGTAATATTCTCCATCCAAATCGTACAGTAATCATGGATCTGCGGGTAATTTGTAATCAATTCCCTTGACATTAACGCAATATCCCTGGCTGTTGTCACATGTCCATCAGCGTCCAGTCCGTTACAGTTGATAAAGTGTGTGTTCTCCATTCCAAGCTCTTTTGCCCTCTTGTTCATCTGCGCCACAAATTCCTCTTCATTGCCGCAGATATGCTCTGCCATTGCCACACATGCGTCGTTCGCACTTGCCACAGAGATGCACTTAATCAGCGTATCCACCGTCTGCACCTCCCCCGGCTCTAAAAACACCTGCGACCCGCCCATGGACGCCGCATACTCCGAAGTCGTCACCGAATCCTCAAGCTTAATCTTCCCATCCTCCAGCGCGTCGAAAATCAGCAGAAGGGTCATAACCTTTGTCACGCTTGCCGGAGGACGCTGCGTATCCCCATCTTTCTCAAAAATCACCTGTCCTGTAGAGGCTTCCATCAGAAGAGCAGACGGCGCACTGACCTCCACATTCCCCTGTGCCCCAGAAGCCCCCTGGCTGTTTTCATCTTCCTGCACTTCCTCCACTTCCTGGGCATCTGCCTCCCCCTGAGCCTCCGTCCCTTCCTCAGCTTCTCCCTGAGTCGCCGTCTCTTCCTGCGTATCCGTCCCTTCCTCAGTTTCTCCTTTGGCATCCGTCCCTTCCTGGGCATCCGTTTCCACCTGTTCCTTCTTCTTTGTACCTTCGCTCTTCTGTGTATCCTTTTTCTGCACATCCGTATACAGAATCGGCTCCTTCGCCTGCATCGTATATACAGGCTGTACACACAGCAAGGCTCCAATCAGCATTGCCACAATAGATTTCATACACTGACTCCTCATAATTTCCTCTATTACTATCATTGTAATAAGCATACACACAAAATATGACAATCCATTCATCTTATCGGAAGTATATCTGAATCGTATCGTTTATCAAAAAGGAAAAACAGGGTATGGAAAGTCAGACGACCTCCACACCCTGTTTTCTCTTCCTAGTGTGCTGACACATTTATACCTCAGAAAATTGATCTTTTCCTACCATACAGAGCGGGCAAAGGAAATCCTCCGGCACATCCTCCCACTTTGTCCCCGGCTCGATATTTCCCTCCGGATAACCTGCTTCCTCATCATACTCCCATCCGCATACATCACATACATACTTCATAATCCTTTTCTCCTTTCAAAATCTATAAACACCCTCTGATGCGCCGATACTTTCATAGATCCGTAAACTGCATAAAATCCAAAGATTTCAACGCATCCAAGAGTATTCTTCCCTGTTAAGTCCACTGTTTACTCAGTATCCAACACATAATTTCTGGTCGTGACTCCACTGGTCCGCCCTTTCCCGTTTACAAGAATCGCCTTAAACAAAGTCTCGCCCTGGGGCATGTCAATCGGTCCGGTATACTTATTGGACGCCGTAGAAGGCTCCTCCCCGTTGGTTGTATAATAAGCCTCATATCCTTCCGGAACTTTAATCTCAATCTGTACTGCCGAACTATACTGCCCGGTAGACGGCGACACCGCTGGGGCATCCACAATCGGAAGCTCCACTGTATACGACTTCTTAACTGGCAGCCCCGGCACTCCTTTCTCGTCAACGGCAAGCGCGGAAATCTCGTTCACACCTTCCCCTAGCTGGATTGGCTCCGTGTACTTTTTGCTTCGGATCGTCGCCTCAGACCCGTCGTCAGTATAATAAATCGTATATCCATCTTCTGTTGTTAAAGACAACTCCTGCACATCCTCGTAAATCTCACTGTCATCCAGGCTAAACCCAGGATCTGCGACAATATAACCTGCCAGACGCTCCGCCACGTCTCCGTCTACCTCTTCAAGAAGCAGCGGTATCTTTTCTTTCTGGTCTGTATCCATGTAAAATTCCACATATGCCTGGTAAATATCCGCATTTTTCGGCTGCTTTTTTACCGCCTCCGTAAAAATGGATTCCGCCCAGTCTAAATCTTTCTTCGCAATATAAACCTTGGACAGCCCAATATAGGCGTCCTTTTTCGTCTCGTCTTTCTTTATCCCACGCTCAAAATATGCGATTGCCTGATTCAATTCTCCGGCTTTTAACGCCTTGTTTCCCTTGCTTACGATTCCCTGATAGGAATTTGTATACAGATAAAACGCGCCGCCGGCAATTGCCGCCACTATAAGGAAAATAACGAACAGACAGCCCATTCTTTTGCGCCTCTTTGCCTTCTTGCGCTCCGCCTGTCTGCGCTTGCGGTCACGCTCAGACATATTTTCCGTTCCATAGCTCCGGCGGGAGCCTGTGTTTCGATTCACCCCGCCTCTGACATCCCGGCTGGTACTCCGTCCTGCCATACCCATGTCTCGGCTGGTACTGCGACTCACCCCGCCTCCCATGTCTCGACTCGTCCCACGAGCCGTATTCCGGCCGGCTCCGGTCACATCCCGGCTGGTACTCCGATAGCCTTCTCTTACGTCACGAACCGTACTGCGGCCCCCAACTCCCATGTCACGGGCCGTACTCCGACCGACTCCATTGCGCATATCCTGGCTAAGCCCACGAACCGACCCTCCTACATTCCGGCTAGTGCTTCGTCCCGCCGCCAAACCCATGTCACGGTTCGTCCCACGGACCGTATTTCGTTTTACTCCTCTGGGCTCCGTATCACTTATAGAGCCATAGTCAAGATAATCGTCATAACCGTCTTCGCCATTAATAGCACCCCTTATCTGCTCAGTAAGCATGTCATCCAAAGGATTGTAATCCGGAACAATGCGCACTTCCCTTCCGCACGATTCACAGTATAACATCCCTTCCGGTATCTCATATCCGCAATACTCGCATTTCATCTCAAGAGACCCCCCTACTTACTGCCGTTTCTAAAACAAATTCCGGCAGGTTTTTCTTAAAACAATCCGGTGATCTTCCCATCGTCCGAAACATCGATCCCGTTCGCCGCCGGAACCTTCGGCAGACCCGGCATCGTCATGATTGCTCCTGTAAGCGCAACCACAAATCCTGCTCCGGCGCTCACATAGACTTCTCTGATATGAATGTCAAAATCCGTAGGACGTCCCAGCTTCTTTGCATCGTCAGACAATGAATACTGGTTCTTCGCCATACAGACTGGAAGGTTTCCAAAGCCCATAGACGTAATCTTCGCAAGCTGCTTTCTCGCCGCCGGCTCGTAGACAACCCCTCTCGCGCCATAAATCTCTTTGGCAATGGTTCCAATCTTATCCTCCAAAGACATCTCATCCGGATAAAGTGTATGGAAATGACTCTCCTTGTGCTCAAGGGTATCAATAACCTTTTTAGCCAGAGCAATTCCGCCCTCGCCGCCCTTCTCCCATACTTCGGAGAGCGCAAACTCACATCCCTTCTCCTCACAGAACTTACGGATATATTCATTCTCCGCATCCGTATCCGTCACGAAAGAATTAAGTGTCACAACTACCGGAACCTCATACTTCTTAATATTCTCGATGTGCTTTTCCAGGTTCACAATACCTTTTTGAAGGGCTTCCAGATTCTCCTTCCCCAAATCTTCCTTCGCAACTCCGCCATTATACTTCAAAGCGCGGACGGTTGCAACCAAAACCACCGCATCCGGACGAAAGCCCGCCTTGCGGCACTTAATATCCAGAAATTTCTCCGCACCCAGGTCTGCGCCGAAGCCTGCCTCCGTCACAGTGATGTCGCACAATTTCAGCGCCATCCTCGTAGCTCTGACACTGTTGCACCCATGGGCGATATTCGCAAAAGGACCGCCGTGAACCAGCGCGGGCGTATGCTCCAACGTCTGAATCAGATTCGGCTTAATTGCATCCTTCAAAAGCGCAGTCATGGCGCCCGTCGCCTGAAGCTCCTCTGCCGTCACTGGGTCGCCGTTAAAATTATAGGCCGCAATAATCTTTCCAAGACGCTTTTTCAAATCTTGTATGTCTTCCGCCAGACAAAGGATTGCCATGATCTCAGACGCTACCGTAATTACGAAATGGTCTTCCCTGACCATACCGTCCATCTTGTTGCCAAGTCCCACAACGATATTTCGTAAATTCCGGTCGTTCATATCCAGACAACGTTTCCAGACAACCTGCCTTGGATCAATCTGAAGCGCGTTGCCCTGCTGGATATGGTTATCCAGCATCGCAGCCAGCAGGTTATTTGCCGACGTAATCGCATGGAAGTCTCCGGTAAAATGAAGGTTCAGATCTTCCATGGGCACAACCTGGGCATAGCCGCCTCCCGCCGCGCCTCCCTTGATTCCGAAACATGGTCCAAGAGAAGGCTCCCTAAGCGCAATGATTGCCTTTTTATCAAGTTTTGCCAAAGCCTGTCCCAGCCCAACCGTGGTCGTGGTCTTTCCTTCCCCTGCCGGAGTCGGGTTGATTGCCGTCACAAGAACCAGTTTCCCGTCTGGTCTGTCCTTGATTCTCTCCCAGACCTCATCTGAGAGTTTCGCCTTGTACTTCCCGTAGAACTCAAGCTCTTCCTCCCCGATTCCTACGACTTTCGCCACCTCCCTGATGTGCGCCATCTGTGCCTCCTGTGCAATCTGGATATCTGTTTTCATCGCATTCCCCATCCTTTCTTCTGTTTGTGATATGTTATCATGCTTCGTTACCGGATACAAACTGGTTAAACTCTTCCAAGGCCATCAAAACCTTCCTTGGTTTCGTCCCTTCCTCCGGTCCTACGACCCCTGCCTCGGCAAGCTGATCCATGATCCTCGCCGCCCGGTTAAAACCAAT
>BLMJ01000133.1 GCA_011960625.1 Lachnospiraceae bacterium
AGATTCGATTGACTGCGGCGGCAGGCCACGATTCGGCTTCAGCAGCCTATGCGGTTCCGGCAAAAGAGAAGAATTACATTTTTATTAGCTCCGGCACCTGGTCTGTGATTGGAAAGCTTCTGGAGGAACCGCTTATTACGAATGAAATCTACGACAAAGGCTATTCCAATGAAGGGGCGGCTTTTGGAAAGATTAAGTTGGTAAAGTCAATTATGGGGATGTGGTTGATTCAAGAACTTAGAAAATGCTGGAAGAATCAGGGAAAGAAGATTGATTATGGATATCTGACGGAGGAATCAGAAAAGGCAGATGCATTTTCACATATGATTAACGTGGATGATGAGCTGTTTGTAGCGCCGCTTGATATGGAGTTGGCAATCAATCAGTATTGTATACGTACACAGCAAACGGTGATGGAGAAGCAGGGGCAATTTTACAGAGCGGTGATGGAATCGTTAGCGTTTAAATACCGAGAGGCGATTCAGGATTTGGAAAATATCGTCGGCGAGACGGTAGATACGATCTATTTGCTAGGTGGTGCGGTTCAGGATCGGGCATTTTGCCGGCATATTGCAAACGCTACCGGAAAACGTGTCAGCGCAGGTCCGATAGAAGCGACGGCGATTGGCAATGCAATGATCCAGATGAAAGCCCTTGGATACTTGGAAAATGGGGATGAGTATATAAGAATGATAAGGGAGTCTTTCGATATTTGCTGCTATGAACCAGAGGAAACGGAGGTCTGGAACCGAATGTATGAGAGGTATAGAGAGGTAACGGCTCAGTAAGCAACGGAGAGCTCTGTATGGCACTGTGGCTGCAAAATAGATTATTTTGCAGCCACATTTAACTTTTTAACTTTAACTCATTTCTGTATAAGGAAGTTCTTAGGTGTGAGCGCTGTGTGCAAGCTGTCTGATATCTGGCACTGCCAGCAGGAGGGGATACAGGACAAACGCTATGATAAGCCCGCCAAGACCCTGAAGCAGATTGGCAGGGATGCCAGCCATTGCAGCAGACAGTCCGTAAAGCGGCAGCTCGCAGGCGAAATAGCCGCCGGCGACCAGGATGATGTCTGCAATTCCGCCGAGAATGACGGCTGTGCACTGGCTTTTAGAGGTTCTGCCAATCCTTTGATAGAGGACGCCTGCAATCCATGCAATGATTCCTTTGACTGCAAATGTAATCGGCACATAGATAAAGTATCCGCCCAGCAGGTCTGCCATGGCAGAGCCGATTCCTGCCGCCAGAAGTCCCCATATCGGACCGAGTATTACGCCGGAGAGAATGACGATAGCGTCGCCGGGGTGTATATATCCGCCGGTTGCCGGCGTTGGGATTCGAATAGACATTGTCGCCACACAAGCCAGCGCTGCAAATAAAGCTGTCATGACAATTCTTTTTAAATTCGTATTTCTGTTCATCTGAATTACCTCTTTTCTCATTTTATGTATCACCTGTGA
>BLMJ01000134.1 GCA_011960625.1 Lachnospiraceae bacterium
GGCTCTGTTTTCATAAACTATTTGACACTACCTATATAGCCTGCAATTTCTCTCAATCGCTCTTGTACTTCATCAATTTGTATAATAATCAAAGAAGCGGCATCTATTTTTTTCTTTCGTTCTTGTAATATGTAAGTGATAAAAGCAAATGTACCTACAATAACTAAAAGCATATTAACCCAGTTTTGGGCAATAAAATTCATCATCTTCCCTTCCATCTCCTTTTATCCCTATCCTCAATAATTTCTTACCATGTTATATAGAACCCCAACCATTCAGCGCCTAATAGTTCCTTTGCCAGTTGTTCCTGCTGTTGCGGTGTTAAATCTCCAATAGATTTTAATGCTTTTAACAAATCTGTCTTAGCATCAATATATTTCTTTTCCTCTGGTGTCATAGATTTCTCCTTCTAACCAAAATACTTTTGCATTAATGCCTTTTTCATTATCTCAAGTTTATCCAAGCTTTGTTGAATTGTCAATTTTGATTTATCCACCTTTTCTATAAATAGAACATACTGCTCAATCATATCCTCTGAGGGGCAAATAATGGGGAAATCTTCTATATGGTTTTTGTTTAATTGACGCTTATCAATTCCCCCTACACAAACACTCCTTATATAGTTTTTGTATTCATCAGATATAAGAATTCTTAAAATAAATTTATTATTAACTTCTGGTTTCAATCTTATAAAATATACATGACCATTTACATTCGCTGCATCATCTTCACCCATATACAAAGCAGCCCTTCCCAAAGAACTATTCTCAGTGTTTACCCTTCCAGTTTTAGTCATAAGAATATCTCCACGCTTGAGACTACTTCTACGCATACTTTGATGTGTGGCTTTATCGATATAAGCAATATCCTCCATTTCAAGTCTGTTTTTCCAAACATTTTGACTTCTAAAAAATACTATTCCCTTTTCTACATAAACTTGCTCTCCGCCTTTAGGTGTATTTCCACTATTTATCTGAACTGATAAATCTCCTAATTTACGCATTTTCCACCCCATAGGATTCTTAATTGGATCTCCAAACATCTCCACAAACTGCGACTTAACCAATTCATCCAGCTTGGCAAGCTGCTGTTTCCGCAGCGCAATCAGGTCGCTGACCTTGTTCAGAACAGCAGCAATTAAACACTGTTTATCAAGAGGCAGAAGATGTATTATTTCTTTCTGATAATCCTTAAAATATATGTGCGGAATAGTTGCTCCTGTATAATACTTAGCAAAGTTCATATG